>NZ_MWJN01000190.1:0-6913 GCF_002027145.1 Microbispora sp. GKU 823
CCCGTCGCCCGACCGCACCCGCCGCGCCGTGTCGGCCGACCGGCGCATCCGTCCCGCGACGAGGTCGCGCACGCCCCGCGAGACGTGGTCGCTGCGCCGCCCACCGGGCGCGGACGGGGTCTCGTCTTCCAGCGTGCGGTCGGCCGCCGCGTACCAGCCGGTGACCACCTGTACGGCGAGCGCGGCGAACAGCAGCCCGAACGGCAGCGCCCACCCGCCGCTCACCTGGTGGAGCAGGCCGAACGTGATCGGACCGGCGCCCGCGATGAGATATCCGGCGCTCTGCCCGAAGGCGGACAGCGCGGCGGTGCCCGCCGCCGTGCGGGTCCGCATGGCCAGCATCGCCAGCGCGAGCGGGAACGTTCCCCCGCCGACGGCCACGAGGATCGACCACGCCCACAGCGCCTGCCCGGTGAGCAGGCCCGCGAAGCCGACCGCGTACAGGACGACGAAGGCGATCACGAGCGGGCGCTGGCCGGACAGCCGGGCCGCCAGCGCGGGCACCGCCATGGAGACGGGGATCCCGAGCCCGGTGAACACGGCGAGGACCAGGCCGGCCTGGCCGGCGGTGTAGCCGTTGTCCCGCAGCAGCAGCGGCAGCCAGCCGAACATCACGTACGCGATGAGCGACTGCGAGCCGAAGTATCCGGCCACGGCCCAGGCGAGCCTGCTGCGCAGGAGGCCGTCGGCTCCGGCCCTCGCGGATGTGTCGCGCCGCTCCGGCTCACCGCGCCTGAGCGCGAGCCACGGAATCGCGGCCACGGCGGCCAGGGCCGCCCACACCCCGAGTGCCACGTGCCAGTTGCCTCCCGCGGCCTGCTGCACGGGAACGGTCGCGGCGGCGGCGACCATCGTCCCGGCCGCGAGGGCCGTCGAGTAGACGGTGGTCATCGCACCCGCCCGCCGGGGGGAAGTGCCTCTTGATCAGCGCGGGGATGACGACGTTGCCGACCGCGCCACGGCCAGCGCGACCGCGCTGGCCGCCATGAACGGCACGGCCGAGTCGACGAGGGAACGCACGGCCTGCCCCGCCGCGAGCAGGACGATCGCGGCCAGCAGCAGCCGGTGCTCCCCCATCCTCCGCGACATGGCCGGCGTCAGCGCGCCGAACAGGGCGAAGCTCATCACCGGCAGCGTCGTGAGGAGCCCGGTCATCGCCCCCGACAGACCCAGCCCGGCGCTCACCTGGTCGAGGACGGTCCCCACGCTGGTCACCGCGGTGCGCAGGTTCAACGCGGCGAGGGCGATGCCCCCGGCGATCAGCCACGCCATCGATCCGCCTTGTGCTCGCAGCACGCCCCTCCGCGTCACGACGGCACTCATCGCCGCAACATCTCCCCTCATCCGGTCATCCTACGATTGACACCATACCAAAGCCCTCATAACTCTCATTTGTTCCCTGCTTCCCCCGGAGCGTTACGAGCGCCGGACTCCGCGCAGCAGCCACAGGAGACCGATGACGGGCAGCGCGAGCGGCACGAATCCGTACCCGCTGCCATATCCGGACCACACGGTGGCCTGCGGGAACGCGGCGGAGTCGGCCAGGCTCAGCGTGCCGACGACCAGCACCCCGGCCAGCTCGACCAGGCAGGCGGCGACCGCGACGCGCCGGGCGCCCCGGGCCAGCGCCACCGTGAGCACGATGTAGACCACTCCGGCGAACGCCGACAGCGCGTACGCCAGCGGCGCCTCGGCGAATCTCGTGGCGATCTGCACGGCGGCGCGGGAGGTCGCGGCCAGCGCGAAGATCCCGTACACGGCCACGAGCACGCGTCCCGGCCCGGAGCGTACGGCCTCGCCGCCCCGGTCCTGTCCGGCAGGGGCGCTCATGCCATCTCCTCGCCTTGCGGCTCGGAGTCGCATGAGCGAATCGCACTGTGTCTATTGATTCGCTCGCTACGCTCGCTCATGCGCCCGCGTTCCAGATCTGCAGCAGCCGCCCGGTCATGACGGCCACGGTGAAGGCGGCCACGGCGATGACCCCCGGCCCCCAGCGCGTACGCTCCGCCCGGCCCCACCACATGGCGGCGGGCGGGATCACCACGGTGCCCGCCAGGTAGCCGATGAAGGTCGCCTTCTCCACCACGTGGCCGAGCCCGGCGAGCGCGAAGCCCGCCTGCGCGAGCACGGCGAGCTCCAGCAGTCCCAGCCCGGCCAGCAGCACCGGCCCCATCGGCCGGTCCCGTACGGCGGTGACGACACCGACGAGCGCCAGCAGCAGAGCGGCGCCGATCAGCCAGCCCGAATAGGCGCCGTTCATGCCGCGCTCAGGGCGGGGGTCGCAGACATGGCCAGTAGCGTATCGGCCCGCACTCCCGCCCTGCCGCACGGCCCGCTAGCGCTGCCGGGTCTCCGCGAGCAGCAGGTCGACCGCGTCCTCCGGCTTCCCGTTGACCGCGTACGCCCCCCGCTGGCGCGAGGCGGAGCTGCCCCGGCGCAGCGCGGCGTCGGCGAGCTCGGAGACGATCTCCCAGTCGCCCAGCTTCTCCAGGGTCGGCCGCAGCTCCTCCAGCATCCAGGTGATGAGCCGCGGGGCCGGCACGGGCCGGCTCGTCACCGGCGACAGCAGATCGCCCTCCAGCCCGTCGCGGGCCGCCCGCCAGTTGGCCGCCCGCAACAGCGCCAGGCGCTGCTCGCCGGCCGGCGGCTCACCCCGCTCCACGGCTTCCATCTCCCTCGTCATGAGGGCGCGGAAGAGGCCGGCGAGGAGCACCACGTCGTCGGCGAGCGGGCAGGAGTCGCAGATGCGCATCTCCACCGTCGGCACGTGGGCGCTGAGCCGCAGGTCGAAGTAGACCATGCCCTGGTCCTCGATGACGCCGGACGCCACCAGGTCCTCGGCCGTCCTGTCATACTCGGCGGCGTCGGCGAACGGGCCGAGCGGGCCCGCCGTCGGCCAGCGCTGCCAGGTCAGCGCCCGGCTGCTGGCATACCCGCTGTCCTCGTCCATCCAGTAGGGCGAGCTGGCGCTGAGCGCGAGCAGCGGGGGGAGCCACGCCTCCACACGCTGGGCGGCGAGCACCGCCACGTCCCTGTCGTCGATCTCCACGTGCACCTGCGCCCCGCAGATGAGCTGCTCCTGGGCGAGGAACCGGTAGGACTCCGACAGGTACTCGTAGCGCTCCCCGGGCGTGAACGTGTAGCCCTCGATGCCGGTGATCGGGGTCGTGCCGGAGGCGATCACGCCCACCCCCAGCGGCTCGCCGGCCGACACGAGCGCCTGGCGCAGCCGCACGATCTCGGCCCGCACGTCGCCCAGGTCCTCCATCGGGGTGCTGTTGGTCTCCACCACCGAGCGCTGCAGTTCGGCCGCGAACCCCTCGTCCGGCAGCCGCTCCAGCATCGACTCCGCCAGCGGCGTCAGCCGCCGGGTCTCGAGATCGACGACAAGGAACTCCTCTTCAACGCCGACAGGCCGTCTCTTCGTCATGGCCGATCACTACCCCGGTGGTGCGGAATAGGCCTGACCTGGCCCATCGCGTATGGGCAAAGTCGAAGCGCGCCGAACTTTTTCCGTGGATGATGGCTCTTATCGGTTGGGGCCCGACATTTCCACTACGGGGAAGGAATCGACATGCCGGTCGACCTGTCCAACGGCAAGCCGCTCGCGTGGGACTCGGCGAAACTCGACGCCGACACCAAGGCCATGCTCGACAACCTGCAGCCGAACATCCTGCAGGCGCACGTGAGGGAAAGCATGTCCCTGCTGCTCGTGCACTTCGGCGACGGCCCGGACGGCAGGCGCTTCCTGCGCTCCCTCGTCCCGCTCATGAAATCGGCCAGGAAGCACCTTGAGGAGGTCCGCGAGTTCAACCGCTCGAAGAAAACCGGCACGCCGTACGTAGGCGTCGGTATCAGCAAAATCGGCTATCTGAAACTGGGCGACTCCACCACCAAATTCACCGACAACGCGTTCAAGTCGGGGATGAAGCGGCGCAAGGACACGTTGAGCGATCCGGCGGTCGGTGCCTGGGAGAAGCACTACCAGGAGGAGATCCACGCGATCGTGCTGATCGGCGACGCCACGCCCGAACCGGTCGCCGCCACCCGTGAGCGGATCCTCGCGCTGCTGCCGAAGACCGCGAAGATCGTCGGCGAGGAGAAGGGCGAGGGCCTGCGCGACGCCCAGGGCCGGGGCATCGAGCACTTCGGATACGTGGACGGCCGCAGCCAGCCGCTGTTCCTCGCCGACCAGGTGGCCGCCGAGTCCGGCACCAACTGGAACCCGTTCTTCCCGCTGAGCCACGTGCTCGTCCCCGACCCCCTCGCTCCCCACCCGAGCCGGCACTTCGGCAGCTACCTCGTCCTGCGCAAGCTGGAGCAGAACGTCCGCGCGTTCCGCGAGGCCGAGGAGGCCCTCGCCGACGCGCTCGGCCTGAAGGGCGACGACCGGCCGCTCGCGGGCGCGATGCTGGTGGGCCGGTTCCGCAACGGCACGCCGCTGCGGCTGCACGGCAAGCCGAGCTCCGAGGGCCACCCGGTGCAGAACGACTTCAGCTACCGCGACGACCCGGGGTCCAAGTGCCCGGTCAGCGCGCACATCCGCAAGGCCAACCCTCGGGACTCGCGGGACGGCGGGCTGGAGCGCACACTCGGCGTCATGATGGCCCGGCGCGGCCAGACGTACGGCAGGCGCACCGACAGGCCGTGGGACGACGCGCCCGCGGCGACCCGGCCGACCGGCGGGGTCGGCCTGCTGTTCATGGCGTTCAACTCCAGCCTGCAGAACCAGTTCGAGTTCACCCAGCAGAGCTGGGCCGACAACGCCGACTTCCCCGCCCAGGGCACCGGTCACGACCCCGTGATCGGCCAGGGCAAGCGGGACGTCAAGGTGCGCTACCCCAAGGCGTGGGGCAGCACGAAGCTCAGCGGTCCCCAGCACCAGGTTCCTCAGACCGTGACGATGAAGGGCGGCGAGTACTTCTTCATGCCGTCGCTCGCCTACCTCAAGAGCCTGTGATCCTCCGGCGCTCGCGTCAGGCGCGGGAGCGGCCGACGTAGACGTTCCGGGCCCGGTAGTAGGTGCTCGCGCTCGGGCCCGGAGAGCCGGACGAGCCCTCCATCTGGAGGTTGATGATCAGCCACATCGGCATGCCGACGAAGCCGCGGGCGTGGTGGACGGCCTTCCACTGGCCGTCGATGTTGTAGTGGATGTCCACGTCCGTGGCGCTCTGGTGTGTGGAGCTATGGGGACTCGAACCCCAGACCCCCTCCATGCCATGGAGGTGCGCTACCAGCTGCGCTATAGCCCCTTGCCACCGCTCCGGGTGCTCCCGGCGCGGCGCTCGGAGAGCATATAGGTATGCCCTTCCGTTTACCTAATTGTCACCCGTCACAGGCGTCTCAGCCGTCCGCGGTGGCGGCGGGGCTGTCGTCGCTGCTGATCGGCTCGGGCAGCGTGCCCGCGTTGTGCTCCAGCAGGCGCCAGCCGCGACGGCCCTCCTCCAGCACCGACCACGAGCAGTTGCCCAGGCTGCCGAGCGCCGACCACAGCTCCTGCGGCAGCCCGAGCAGCCGGCAGATGCCGAGCCGCAGCGCGGCTCCGTGCGAGGCGACGACCAGCAGGCCGTCCTCGTCCAGGCGGGACGCCCAGCGCCCGATCGCTTCCGCGACACGGTCGGCGACGTGCGCCACGTCCTCGCCGCCGGGGGCCTCCCACGCCTCGTACTCGGCCGGCCAGCCCGCCCTGATCTCGTCGCGGGTCAGGCCCTCCCACTCGCCGCCGCCGCGCTCGCGCAGGTCCTTGTCCACGGCGACGTCGAGGCCGGTGAGCCGGCCGAGGGCCGCGGCGGTGTCGTACGCGCGCCGCAGGTCCGAGGAGACGAGCATGGTCGGCCGCAGCGCCGCGAGCAGGGAGGCGGCCCGGGCCGCCTGCGCGACGCCGGTCTCGTCCAATGCGATGTCGGTGTGTCCCTGGAAACGCTTCTCGACGTTCCACAGCGTCTGCCCGTGCCGCAGGCAGACGACGCGACGGCTCATCGCGCCGCCCCGATGATGGCGTTCGTCACCGGGCCGCTCCGTGCCCGCGCTGGGCGGCGACCCGCTTGACGCTCTCCGGCAGCTCGATGGACGGGCAGTCCTTCCAGAGGCGCTCCAGCGCGTAGAAGTGGCGGTCCTCCTCGTGCTGCACGTGCACCACGATGTCGAGGTAGTCGAGCAGGACCCAGCGGCCCTCCCGCTCGCCCTCACGGCGTACGGGCTTGGCGTCTGCTTCGACGCGCAGGCGCTCCTCGATCTCGTCGACGACCGCGCGAACCTGCCGGTCGTTGGACGCGGAGCAGAGAAGGAAGGCGTCGGTGATGACGAGCTGTTCGCTCACGTCGTAGGCGATGATGTCGTCGGCCAGCTTCTCGGCGGCGGCCTCGGCCGCCACCCGCACGAGCTGGATCGATCTCTCGGATGCTGTCACGATTCGGTTCTGTCCTCCGTTGACGGGCTCTTCCAGGGTGCACATTCCGAGTGCCCCGTACAACCGGCTTTCCCGGGGAGACCCTACCGGCACACCCTGTCGATTCCGGTGTTATGCCCGGGATCAGGAGTTCAACGTCCTTCCGGGCCCATGGATTCCGCCAGCGGAAAGGCGGCGACAGTGGCGCCGACCCGGATCGTTCCCGGCGTACGGGGGGCCGCAGCGCCCTCGTGCAGGTCGACGATCGCGGCGAGGATCCTGTCGCGGACGTCGTGCCAGAGCTCGGGATCGACCCACAGCTCCGCGTCGGCCGTCACCCCCTCCTCGTCCGCGCGCCGGCGCCCGGCCCGCTCGCGCAGCGACCGCGCCAGCGCCTCGGCGAGCAGCGGGAAGCCGTCCCGCTGTTCGGTCAGCGGCGTCCCTCCCGCCGCCCGGTACGGCGCTCCCGGCCGCCGCGCCGGACCCGTCACGCCGGCCGCTCGGCCCAGCCCGGCCTCCGTCCGC
>NZ_MWJN01000191.1:0-6895 GCF_002027145.1 Microbispora sp. GKU 823
CGGCCCAGGCGCCGAGGCCGGCACGCCAGTCGCCGCCGAACGCGCCGGCGAGCGGGACCGTGACGGCGGCGGCGGCCGAGGCGCCGAGATTGAGTGCCATGGAGTACAGGCCGGTCATCGTGCCGACCCTGTCCGGGAAGCGTTGCTTGACCACGACCGGCAGCAGCACGTTGGCGACCGCGATCCCGGCCAGTGCGAGGCCGCTCAGCGCGAGGAACACCGGAGTGCTGCCGACGAACGGACGCAGGGCGAGCCCGAGCGCGACCGCCGCCATCCCGGCGAGGACGACGCCGTCCGGTCCGTGACGGCGGGCCAGGCGGGGTGCGACCGAGCGACCAGCGCGAAGCACACCGCCGGCACGGACGTGAGCAGGCCGGCGACGGTGGCGCTCATCCCGAGGGCGGCGCGGGCCTCTTCGAGCACGGGCCCGAGGCTGGTGACCACGGGCCGGAGGTTGAGCGCCGCCAGCACCAGGGCGGCGGCCGCCAGGCGGCGCGTCCATGCGGCGGACCGGACGCGGCCCCGCCGCCGCTTCGCGGGGCTCGGCCGTGCCACGTCGTCCTTCGGCGCCGTCACATCGCGAACCACCGGCTCGGTCCGGATTTCGGCCTCGTCCGGAACCACCTGGTCGTCCCCAGCCACCCTGTCATCCACGCGCTGTCATCCCGTAAACCACCTCGTCACCCTCAAACGACCAGGTCATCCTAAAATCAGCGCCTTATTCCGAAATCAACCGGGTCGCCCCAGAGCCACGGCCGATCTGCCGCCTCCGGCGATCCCGCCCGCCCCACCGTCCTAATTGGGGGCTTGACACCCCATTTGTGGCGGAAAAAACTCGGAGCACTTCCGCTCCACAGCACCCCCGACAGCGGCCCCGTGAGCACGTGCCGCGAAGGAGACAGGCATGAGGCGATTGTTCGCCGTTCTCGCGCTGGTCGCAGGCTTCCTCCTGCCGGTGTCCGCGCGTGCCGACGCCGCCGTCGCGAACGTGGCCCCGTCGGCCACCGCCTCCGCCTCCTACACCTCGCCCTGGGAGAGCGTGGCCGCCGTCAACGACGGCATCGGCCCGGCTCGCTCCGACGACAGGCGGAACCGCCGCTGGGGCACCTGGCCCGAGGCCGGCGAGCAGTGGGCCCTGCTGACCTGGCCGACCGCCCAGACGATCTCCTCGGTGCAGGTCTACTTCTTCGACGACGGAGGCGGCGTCCGGCTGCCGGCCTCGTGGAAGCTCCAGAGCTGGGACGGCGGCGCGTACGTGGACATCCCGGCCTCCTACCCCACCGCGATCGACACCTACAACACCGTCACGTTCCCCGCTGTGACCACCACCCGGCTGCGCGTCGTCCTGCGCAGTGGTGAGGCGTCGGTCGGGCTGCTGGAGATCAGGGCGCTCGCCGACGCCGCCGGCCGGCAGAGCGGCTGGAGCCCGCCGGCCGACCTGGTCGCGCCGCTCGACGAGGTCTGGCGGCACGCCGAGTCCACGTCCACCGACCCGTACGGCTACCGCAACTACGCCTGGGACCAGATCATGGCCAACGGCGGCAGCGTCAACTACTGCGTCCGGTGGGACTCCGGCGCCCCGGTCTCGGCAGAGCTGCGCGACAGGATCCAGGCCGCGCTGGCCAGGTCGTTCAAGAAGTGGACGGACGTCATGGCGGGCCACAACGGCTGGCCGTACGCGGACGTGCCGGTGAAGGTGGTCGGCTGGGCCGTGCGCGACCGCGCCCTGCTGCAGTGGAGCGACGACTCGGTGGACGTGTACGTCGGCGACCTGAGCGAGAACGCGCCGCAGTGCGCCGAGCCGTGCGGACGCCTGTTCGACCAGTCGGGCGCCTACTCCGACTGCCCGGGCGGCGCCTCCCATCACTACGACATGTCGCTGTGGCTCACCGAGGGCATGACCGGCGGCATGGGAGGCGCCTGGGGACAGCGCGTCGGCAGCGAGTATCTGGTGGACAACCTCGGCAGCGACGACATCCACATCCTCCTGCACGAGATCGGGCACGGTTTCGGCCTGAACGACTTCTACGACTGGACTCCGTCCGGGCAGTGCTGCTTCCTCATGAAGGCGGGCTCGGCCACGTCGATCACCGAGTTCGACGCGTGGATGCTGCGCGACGTCTGGCGGCACCTGAAGAGCCGCTACGGCTTCTGACGCCCTTCCGGGCCGAGGCCGGATTTCGACATCTGTCGAAAACAGTCGTGATCAAGACAGAACGGTCGTCCGAAGACATTCCACACTTGCGTCCCTAGCATCGCCCTCTACGGGCCGAATCCCCCGGCCCGAATCCCCCCGATCGTTCTTGGAAGGTTTGCCGATGTCCTCATCGCGCCGGGTGACGCCTGGTCCCCTCCCTCCAGCCGCGTCACGCCGTACGGCAGCCGCACGCCGGGGCGCGGCGGCGCTGGGCCTCGCCGTCGCCACGACCGTCACGGGGCTCGCCGTGAACCCGGCCACCGCGGGCGCCGCCGTCCCCGTCGGACCGGTGTTCCAGAACGGCATGGCCCAGCCGGTGTTCTCGACCAACCGGAACGACTGGATCCGCGAGGAGGTGTGGGTCGAGACCCCGGTCGACAGCGACGGCGACGGACGGGGCGACCGGGTGCACGCCGAGGTCACCCGGCTCAGGGAGACCGAGACGGCCGGCCTGAAGTCGCCCGTCGTGTACGAGGTCAGCCCCTACTACGCCGGCGGCAACCCCATCACCAACCACGACGTCGACCACGAGCTCCACGAGGCGCTCCGGCCGGGCAAGGGCTGGCTGAACCGCGGCGGCAAGGTGCTCGACCCGGCGGCCGACGAGCGCCTGGCCGCGCGACCGCCGACGACGCCGGGACCGGCGGCGCGGACGCGTCCCTCGCGGCGACCGGCCCGCAGCCGGTCATCAGCACCAGCCACGAGTCCAACTGGCTGCCTCGCGGTTTCGCGGTGGTCCACGCCGAGTCGCTGGGCAGCGGCAAGTCCGACGGCTGCCCGACCACCGGCGGACGCAACGAGACCATCGGCGCCCGGTCCGTCGTCGACTGGCTGAACGGCCGCGCCAAGGCGTACGACGCCTCCGGGCGGGAGGTCACGGCGACGTGGACGACCGGCAAGGTCGGCATGATCGGCACCTCGTACAACGGGACCCTGCCCAACGCGGTCGCGAGCACCGGCGTCGAGGGGCTGGAGGCCATCGTGCCGATCTCGGCGATCTCCAGCTGGTACGACTACTACCGGGCGAACGGCGCCGTCGTGGCCCCCGGCGGCTACCAGGGCGAGGACACCGACGTGCTCGCGGAGTACGTCTACACGCGCGCGGACAAGCAGGTCTGCCGCAGCGTCATCGAGGAGCTCGCGAAGGCGCAGGACCGCGTCACCGGCGACTACAACGCCTTCTGGGACGAGCGCAACTACATGAACGACGTCGGCAAGGTCCACGCCGCCGTGCTGGTCGCGCACGGCCTCAACGACTGGAACGTCAAGACCAAGCACGCCGCCCAGTGGTACGAGGCGCTCAAGGAGCGCGGGGTGCCGCACAAGATCTACCTGCACCAGGGCGGGCACGGCGGCTCCCCCAGCGTCGACGTGCTCAACCGCTGGTTCACCCGCTATCTGTGGGATTACCAGAACGGCGTGGAGAACGACCCCCGCGCCCTGGTGCAGCGCGAGGACCGGACCCTGGTGCAGTACCCCGAGTGGCCCGACCCGGCCGCCGCGGACACCGAGCTCAACCTCGCTCCCGGCGCCGGCGGCGCGGCCGGCGTCCTCACCTCCGACAGGACCCGGACCGGCAAGCCGGTGACCGAGACGATCGTGGACGACGCCACCAAGCGCGCGCAGACCCTCGCCGACGCCGCCACCTCGCCCAACCGTCTGGCGTACAAGTCGGAGACGCTGACCGCGGCCGCCAGGCTCAGCGGCACCCCGCGGGTGTCGCTGCGGATGTCCTTCGACCAGCCGGCCGCGAACGTCACGGCGCTGCTCGTCGACTACGACCAGAACGGCAAGGCCAAGATCATCACCCGGGGCTGGATCGACCCGCAGAACCGCACGTCGGCCTCACGGACCGAGCCGGTCAAGCCGGGCACGCCCTACCGCCTCGACTTCGACCTGCAGCCGCACGACTACGTCTTCCCCGCGGGGCACCGGATCGGGGTCGTGCTGCTGTCGAGCGACTACGAGTACACCGTCAGGCCCGCCCCCGGCGCGCGGCTGCACCTCGACACGACGAAGAGCACGGTGACGCTGCCGATCGTGGGCGGCGCCGGCGCGCTCACCCCCGCGAGCTGAGCCTCTCACGACACGCCGTCCCCGCCGGCCGATCAGGCCGGCGGGGACGGCGTCCGTGTGACTACAGCAGAGCCTCGCGGTGCCGCCAGGCCAGGTCCAGCACGGCCGCGCCCGCCGCCTGCATCGGCTCGTCGCGGACGTACCGCCGCACGGTCTCCGCGTCGAACGGGACGCGGCCCACGACCTGGCCCTCGCTGTTGGCGGCGGCGACCTCGCCGAAGACGGCGTCGAACGTCTCCGCCTCCAGCACGGTCACCGTGAGGAAGTCGGTCGCGAAGGTCAGCGGGTCGACTCCCACGCCCAGCACGAGGGAGCGCACCCGCCCGTCCTCGCGGGCGTCCGTCAGCAGCCGGTAGAGCGGCCAGCCCTCGTAGTCGAAGCCGTCGCCGTACTCCTCTCCCCGTCCGAGGAACTCCTCGGCGTACTCGCGGACCACGCACTTCCACAGGTCGAGGTCGGCCTTCTCCGCGCCCGCCGACTCGTGCGCGGGCTGGAACACCCCGACCGGCATGACCTGGAAGAGCCCGCCGCCGTGCGCCACCCGGGCCGGGTCGCGCCAGTGCAGGACGAACGACGTCTCCCCCGTACGGCGGTCGTGGCGCAGCGTCAGCGTCGAGATCGCGCAGAGCACGGGCCGGCGGCGCAAATCGGTGGGGTCGCCCACGAGCGCGCGGAACGGCAGCGGCCGCCCGTCCCCATGCCCGGCGAACTCCTGCCCGGCGAGTTCGCACGCGACGGGCTCATGCGCGGCCAGCTCGTGGGCGGCCGCCTCTCCCACGCTGACGCCGTCGAAGTAGCGCGCGCGGGTGAACGTCAGCTCCGGCCAGGCGACCTCCAGCAGCCGGTAGCAGGTGCGGTCCTCGAAGAGCCGGGGGCGGGCGAGAGCCCCCAGCGCGTCCGGGTAGGCGCCGGCGCCCTCCGGCAGCAGGGCCGCCGCCTCCGGCTCCCGGCCCGTGACAGCGGGGGCGGGCGCGTCCTCCACCCAGACGAGCCGCACCTCACGCAGGTCGAGCGGCGTGGCCAGGGTCCATGGGGTCGCAGTCCAGCCGTCCCGGGTGAGCAGGCGGGTCGATCCGGCCCTCGCGAGTCCGGGATAGAGCCGATCCGCCGCCGCGGCCAGCTCGTGCCTGCGCCCGTTCAGGCGTCGCCGCGTCTCGGCCCATTCCGGTCCCGACGGCCGCATCCGCACCTCCCCGCTCGATCTCCCGAGTCCGCACCCTAACCGCTCACCCGAGGACCGTACGCAGCGCGCCTTCCAGCTCCACGAGGCCGGCCTCGGCGGGCGACCGCCAGGCGATGATCCCATCCGGCCGCACGAGCACGGCCGGCGTGTCACAGGCGCCGCACGTCCTGCCCGCGGACGGACATGAGGACGCCGACCGCCGCGAGGCAGGCCACGATGGACGACCCGCCGTACGACACGAAGGGCAGCGGGACCCCGACGATCGGGAGCAGGCCGACGACCATGCCGACGTTCACGAACGTCTGGACGCCGAACCAGCACACGATTCCGGCCGCCGCGAGGGTGCCGTACGGCGAGGCGGCCCGCGCCGCGACGCGCAGCCCGCGCGCGAGAACGGCCCA
The DNA here is from genome assembly GCF_002027145.1 of Microbispora sp. GKU 823. Classification (NCBI taxonomy): domain Bacteria; kingdom Bacillati; phylum Actinomycetota; class Actinomycetes; order Streptosporangiales; family Streptosporangiaceae; genus Microbispora; species Microbispora sp. GKU 823. The sequence goes on from NZ_MWJN01000191.1 coordinate 5,858, forward strand.
CAGCAGCAGGAGCACGAGCATGGAACCGGCGAACCCGAGTTCCTCCCCCGCCACGGTGAAGACGAAGTCGGTGTGCTGCTCCGGCACGAAGCCGCCGCCGGTCTGGTCTCCCCGCAGCAGTCCCCGGCCGGACAGCCCGCCGGAGCCGACCGTGATCAGCGCCTGGGCGGCGTTGTAGCCCGCGCCCTGCGGGTCGGCGAGCGGGTCGGCGAAGGTGAGCAGCCGCTGCACCTGGTGTGGCCGCAGCAGCCCGAGGACCCACGCGAGCACCGCGGCGGCCGCCCCGGCGGACGCGAGCAGCCCGATCCACCGCCAGCGCACCCCCGCCGCGACGAGCATGCCGAACGTGATCGCCGCGATGATCGTGAACGTGCCGAGGTCGGGCTGGAGCATGACCAGCCCCAGCGGCACGGCGGCCACGGCGAGCGCGAGCAGCACCTGCGGGCCGCGCGGCCGGTGCTCCCCGTCGGGCTGCTCCCCCAGCAGCATGGCGAGGATCAGCACGAGCGCCGGTTTGACCAGCTCAGACGGCTGCACCTGGAGGGCTCCGGCGCCGAGCCACGACTGCGCCCCGTTGACGGTGCGGCCGAGCGGGGTGAGCACGGCCAGCAGGCCCAGGCAGCCGAGCGCGTACAACGGCGGGGTCCAGGCACGCAGCGCTCCGTGGTCGGCCAGCGCGAACGCGACCATCACGACGGCTCCCACCGCCACGTTCAGGAGCTGCCGCCGCAGGTAGGTCCGCGGGTCCTCACCCTCCGCCGCCAGCCTCGGGCCGGTCGACGCCCACACCAGCACGACTCCGACCAGGCACAGCGCGCCCGCGGCCCCGGCGAGGCCCCAATCGGGGACGCCTCCGGCGACGCGGCGTGCGAGCCGGGCGACGGACCGCGACGCGGACCGTACGGCGGAGCTGGCCGGCCGGACGGGCCACCGGTACGGGGCCGGAGGCGCCGGGCGCGGCCGGACGGGAGCCGGCACAGTCATCGCGACCTCCCCGTGTCGTCCCACGAGCCCCTGGTTCCGGACAGGCCGGTGGTT
>NZ_MWJN01000192.1:0-6626 GCF_002027145.1 Microbispora sp. GKU 823
CCCCTCGGCCTCCCACACCGACCAGGGTGGAAGCCACACCGTGATCACGTCAGGAAATCCGAGAAACAGGCCCTAGTCCGCTCCGGCCGAGGCTGTGGGGGGCCGGGGCGGGATCGCGGCCGGGGTCGGGCCGTCCTCGGTCCGTCCGGCGGTGCTCTCGCGTACGACGAGGCGGTAGTCGGCCCGCACCTCGCGCGGCGGGCCGGCGGCCCTGCCGTCCAGGCGGGCCCGCAGCAGGTCGACCGCGATGCGGGCGAGCTGCGCCTTGTCCGGCGCCACCGTGGTCAGCGTCGGCGTGCTGTAGCGGCCGTCCTCGATGTCGTCGAGGCCGGCCAGCGCGATGTCCTCGGGGACCCGCAGCCCGGCGGCGAGGATCGTGCGCATCGCACCGAGCGCCAGCAGGTCGTTGAAGCAGAAGACCGCGTCGGGCAGCCGCGGCGCGGCCAGCAGCCGGGCCATGGCCGCGGCGCCCTCGGCCCGCCGGTACCGCTCCACCTCGGCGATGGTCTGCGGCAGCCCGTGTGCCGTCATCGCCTCGGCGTACCCGGCCAGGCGCAGCGGCGAGGTGCCGCTGACAGAGTTGTCCTGCGCGCCGAGCGCCGCGATCCGCGTGCGGCCGAGCCCGATGAGGTGCTCGGTGACGTCGCGGGCGGCCCGCACGTTGTCGATCGCCACGTGGTCGGCCGGCCCGTCGTAGATCCGCTCCCCCAGCAGGACCAGCGCGGCGTCGTCGGTGCGGGCGGCCAGCTCCTCCACGCCGATCGAGACCGGGCTGAGGATGACGCCGTCCACCCGGTGGTCCCGCACCCCGTCGAGCACCCGGCGCTCCCGCTCCAGGCTGCCGTCGGTCTGCTCGATCACGACGATCCACTTCTGCTCGGCCGCCGCGTCGATCACGAACCGGGACAACTCCGCGAAGTACGGCGCGTCGAGTTCGGGCAGCGCGAGCGCGATCACCCCGGTACGGCCGAGGCGCAGGTTGCGGGCCGACAGGTTGGGCCGGTAGTCGAGCTGGGACAGGGCCCGCTCGACCTTGGCGCGCGTGACCGGCGAGACGTGCGCGTAGCCGTTGACCACGTTGGACACGGTCTTCACCGACACCCCGGCCAGCAGCGCCACGTCCCGCAGACTCACTCCCACTTCACGCTCACTTCACGCTGCCTCTCACGTCGTACGACGGGCTCGTACGGCAGGTCGCGGCCGTACGGCATCCGATCGTAACGCCCTGGTATCGAGTCTCAGGAGACCTGTTTACAACGTTGAAACAACGTTGTACAAACCCTCGTACCACGCAATGTCGCATCAACAGAGAGGTCGTGCCTTGGCGTCGCCGGCTCGTCTGACCCTTGACCCCGCCTTCCGGATCGCCCCGGTCGAGCCCCGGTTGTTCGGCTCGTTCGTCGAGCACATGGGGCGCTGCGTCTACACGGGCGTCTTCGAGCCCGGCCATCCGGCGGCGGACGCCGACGGCTTCCGCACCGACGTGCTGGAGCTGACCCGCGAGCTCGGCGTCACGCTCGTGCGCTACCCGGGGGGCAACTTCGTCTCCAACTACCAGTGGGAGGACGGCGTGGGCCCGGTGGAGGACCGGCCGCCCCGGCTCGACCTCGCCTGGCGGAGCCTGGAGAGCAACCGGTTCGGGCTGGGCGAGTTCATGGCGTGGGCCGGGAAGGCCGGCGTCGAGCCGATGATGGCGCTCAACCTCGGCACCCGCGGCGTCGCCGACGCCCTCCGGCTGGTCGAGTACGCCAACTACCCCGGCGGCACCCGGATGTCGGAGCTGCGCCGGGCGCACGGCGCCGACAAGCCGTACGACATCCGGCTGTGGTGCCTGGGCAACGAGCTGGACGGGCCGTGGCAGCTCGGGCACAAGACGGCCGCGGAGTACGGCCGGCTGGCGGCGGAGACGGCCCGCGCCCTCAAGCGGTTCGACCCCGGCCTGTCGCTGGTCGCCTGCGGCAGCTCCAACAGCGGGATGCCGACGTTCGCGGGCTGGGAGGCGGAGGTGCTCGAGGCGGCCTACGACATGGTCGACTACGTCTCGCTCCACGCCTACTACGACCCCTCCGACGGCGACGTCGACTCCTTCCTGGCCAGCGCCTCGGACATGGACCACATGATCCGCTCCATCGCGGCGACGGCCGACCACGTCGGCGCGAAACTGCGCAACCCCCGGCGGATCGACCTGTCGTTCGACGAGTGGAACGTCTGGTACCAGAGCCGCTTCAAGGGCGAGTCGTCGCTGGAGTGGGCCGAGGCGCCGCGTCTGATCGAGGACACCTACGACGTGACCGACGCCGTCGTGGTCGGCAGCCTGCTGATCGCCCTGCTGCGCAACGCCGACCGGGTGAAGATCGCGTGCCAGGCGCAGCTCGCCAACGTGATCGCCCCGATCCGCACCGAGCCCGGTGGCCCGGCATGGCGGCAGACGATCTTCCATCCGTTCGCGCTGACGGCCCGGCACGCCCGCGGCGAGGTGCTGCGGGTCGAGCCCGAGGGGCCGGTGATCTCCACCGCCCGGTACGGCGAGGCCCCGGCGATCTGGGCGACGGCGACCCACGACGACGCCACGGGCGAGATCGCGCTGTTCGTGGTGAACCGGGACCGCCACGGCCCCTGCCGCCTCGACGTGGAACTGCGCGCGCCCGTACGGCCGGTCGAGCACCTGGAGATCACCGACGACGATCTGTCGGCGGCCAACACCGCCGACTCCCCCGACCGCGTGACCCCGAGGCCCGGCAGCGGCCTGCGGATGAACGGCCACCGCGCCGAACTCACCCTTCCACCAGTTTCGTGGACTATTGTCCGCTTTGCCCCTGAGTCCCCCCAGGAGTAGCACCATGACACATTCCCTGTCCCGCCGCTCGTTCCTCGGCCTCACCGGCGCCACCGGTCTGGCCGCCGCGCTGTCCGCCTGCGGCGGCGGCACCAAGCTCGGCGCGGGCGAGACCGCGCCGTCGCCCGCGGCGACGTTCTCCGGCGGGGAGTACAGCGGGCCCAAGGTGACGCTCGACTTCTGGAACGGCTTCACCGGGGGCGACGGCCCGCACATGCGCGCCATGCTCGACGCGTTCAACAAGGCCTACAGCGGCCGGATCGAGGTGCGCAACGTCACCCGGCAGTGGGCCGACCTCTACCCGGCCGTGCCGACCGCGATCGCCGCCGGCAAGGGCCCCGACGTCGCCGTCATCCACAACGACTGGATCAGCACGTTCGCCGCCCGGCAGGTGCTGATCCCGCTCGACGACGTGGTCGGCGCGCTCGGGCTCACCGAGTCGGACTTCATCCCGGCGGTGTGGAAGGCCGGCGAGTACGACGGCAAGCGTTACAGCGTCCCGCTCGACGTCCACTGCCTGGGCGACTACTGGAACACCGACCACCTGGGCAAGATCGGCCTGAAGGAGGCCCCGGCCGACAAGGCGGCCTACGGCGAGGCGCTCAAGGGCCTGAAGGACGCGGGGATCGAGCATCCCTTCTGGATGCCGAACAAGTGGCCCGCCCACCTGATGTTCATGAGCCTGGTATGGCAGTTCGGCGGGCAGCTCTACAGCGAAGACGGCCTGCAGGCCCTGTGGGGCTCCGACGCCGGCGAGCAGGCCCTCGCCTGGATGGTCGAGCAGATCGACAAGGGCTTCAGCCCCGAGAAGGTCGCGATCGACAGCCAGTACGCCGCGTTCAAGAACGGCAAGGTGAGCCTCACCTGGGACGGCATCTGGCAGATCAACGACCTCAAGACCAACGCGCCGAGCCTCAAGTGGGACCTGTCTCCCGTGCCGAACATCGGCGGCACCCCGGCCGTGTGGAGCGCCTCGCACAACTTCGTGCTGACCGCCCAGGCGGGCCGGGACGCCAACAAGGTGCAGGCGGCCAAGTTCTTCATCGACTACATGTCCGAGCGGTCCAACGAGTGGGCCAAGGCTGGCATGATCCCCGCCCGCAACTCCGTACGCCAGGACCCGCAGGTGGCCTCGCTGCCGCAGATCGCGCTGGCCGAGAACCTGGACGTCTTCCACTTCATCCCGGCGCTTCCCGGCGTGGGCGACGTGCAGACCAAGGCGCTGGAGCTCGCCGTGGCCAAGGCCGTGCTCAAGCAGTCCTCCCCCGCGGACGCGCTGAAGGAGGGCGTCGCCACGGCGAACAAGCTGCTGGCGGACAACAAGAGGAAGTACGCCAAGTGAGCGTGCTGGCCGGCGCCGCCACGGCCGCGCGGGACCCCGGGGTGTCCGAGACCGCCCCGGGGGCTCCCGTACGCCGCATGCACCCCTGGACGCCGTGGGCCTTCCTGGCGCCCTACCTGCTGCTGTTCGCGGTGTTCATGGCGCTCCCCATCGGGTTCGGCTTCTGGACCAGCCTGCACGAGTGGGACATCAACGTCCCCGCGAAGCCGTTCGTGGGCCTGTCCAACTACGCGGAGCTGTTCGACCCGTCGAGCGTGGACGGGTCGAGGTTCTGGACCGCGATGAAGGCGACCGGGATCTTCACGGTGTTCTCGGTGCCCCTGCTGATCGTGCTGCCGCTGCTCGTCGCGCTGCTGATGAACGGCCGGTTCCGCGGCCGCAACCTGTACCGGGCCGTCTACTTCGCGCCGTACGTGCTGGGCGTGGCGGTGGTCGGCCTGCTGTGGCGGTTCCTGCTCGACGGCAACATCGGCCTGGTCAACCACTACCTCGGCCTCGACGTGCAGTGGACCACCGACCTGCCCGGCGCGTGGGTGGCGCTGATCGGGGTGACCGTCTGGTGGACGCTCGGGCTCAACTCGGTGATCTTCCTCGCCGGGCTGCAGGACATCCCCAGGGAGCTGTACGAGGCGGCGATGGTCGACGGGGCGGGCGCCTGGCACCGGTTCCGGGCGATCACGCTGCCCGGCCTGCGCCCGGTCACGCTCTTCGTGGTCAACGCCACGATCCTCGCCTCGGCCAACATGTTCGGCCAGTCGTACCTGATCACAGTGGGTGCTCCGGCCGACCAGACCAAGACCGCCATCTACCTCATCGCCGAGACCGGCCTGCGTCAGTTCGACATGGGCACCGCGTCGGCCATGAGCTTCGTGCTGGCCGCCTTCCTGATGGCGGCGAGCGGCCTCGTCTTCGGCGCGTTCAGGAACAGGCGGGCGCGATGAGAAAGGATCTTCGCGGGCTGCAGCGATCGCTGCTCCATCTCGTCCTCGCGGCGGTCGCCGCCCTCTACGTCAGCCCGCTGGTCTACATGGCGGTCACGTCGGTCAAGACCCGGGAGGGGGCGGGGTCGACCACCCCGCAGTGGATCCCCCACCCCGTCACGCTCGGCGCGTACCGGGAGATCCTCGGCAGCACGGACTTCCCGGCCGTCTCCTGGTTCCTGAACAGCCTCGCGGCGGCGACAGGGCACGCCGCACTCGTCCTGGTCACCGCGGCCCCCGCGGCGTACGCGCTGGCCCGGCTGAACTTCCGCGGCCGTGGCGCCGTGTTCACGGTGATCGTGGCGACGCTGTTCGTGCCCCCGGTGGTGCTGCTCGTGCCCAACTTCCTCATCGTCAACGAGCTGGCCTGGGTCGACAGCCTGCCGGCGGTCATCGTGCCGGCGGCGGCCAGCGCGTTCGGGGTCTTCTTCCTGCGGCAGTTCTTCTCCACGCTGCCCGGGGAGCTGGAGGAGGCGGCCGAGCTCGACGGCTGCAACCGCTGGCAGACCTTCACCCGGGTCGTGCTCCCGCTCGCCAAGCCCGCCCTGGTGACCCTGTTCGTGTTGTCGTTCCTCACGAACTGGAACGACTTCCTGTGGCCCCTGTTCGTGCTGCTGAGCCCCGAGTCGCTGACGCTGCCCGCCGGCCTCGGCAACTTCCAGAGCGCCAACAACATCCGATACGACCTGGTAATGGCGGGAGCGATGATCGCCAGCGTCCCGGTGCTGCTGCTCTACCTGGTCGCCCAGCGCTGGATCATCGAGGGCATCTCCCGCTCGGGCCTGAAGGGATGAGCGGCGCCCCGCGGGAAAACGGGGCGAAACCGCCGTCCGCCGCCGGGGACGCGATCGCGCGGTCCCGCGGCGGGCGAGTGTGGACGGTCGGGACCCCGTCTCACAGGTGCGGGCTACCTGGTCCAGGTCCACTTCTGGTTGGTGCCGCCCCAGCAGCTGTAGAGCTGGATCCCGGTGCCGTTGCCGGTGCCGCCGCCGGCGGCGTCAAGGCACAGCCCGGACTGGACACCGACGATGGAGCCGTCGGAGTTGACGCGCCACTTCTGGTTGTCGCCGCCCCAGCAGCTGTAGATCTGGACCCTGGCGCCGTTGCCGGTGCCGGCGGCGTCCAGGCACTTGTTGCCGTACACCCGGATCTCGCCGGCGGAGGTGGAGGTCCAGGTCTGGTTGGTCTGGCCGTTGCAGTCCCACAGCTGCACCTGGGTGCCGTCCGCGGTGCTCGCGCCGGGCACGTCCAGGCAGCGCCCGGAGGCCGCCCCCTTGATCGGCCCGCTACCTCCACCGGGAGTGGGGGTGGCGGTGGGGCTGGGGCTGGGCGAGGGGGACGACGACGGCGTGGTGTCGTCGAGGCCGAGGAAGGAGATGGCGTAGGCGAGTTGGCCGGTCATGGGGAGTTGGTGGCCGACGCCGGAGATGCTGATGCCTTCGATGGTGGCCTGGGTTGTGGTGGTGCC
>NZ_MWJN01000193.1:0-6324 GCF_002027145.1 Microbispora sp. GKU 823
CAGGACTGGTTGAACAGCGAAAGGGTCAAGGTGGAGTGGTATTCCCCGGCGGCGACGTCGACGGGGGTGCGCAGGGCGAGGTCGGCGTTGACCTTCGAGGTGCCGATCTCGTCGGAGGAGTTGGCGGTGGAGACCAGCAGCTCCTGGCCCTGCAGACCCACGGTGGGGGCGCCGGTGCCGTCGGAGACGACACTGGAGACCGGCTCACCGGCCGAGACCGCCCCGGTGGAGGAGTCGGTCAGCAGGCGCGGCTTCCAGCCGAGGTATTCGGGGCCGATGGTCTTGGCCGGGTCGTCGGTGGCGACGAACTGGCTGGCCTGGCCGACGACGGCCCAGTACTCCCCGGCGGGGATGTCTTCGGGCTTGCGGGTGTCGCTGACCGTGACGGTGGGCAGGGTGCCGGTGAACTGGCGGGCGGCGGCGTTGGACCCGTTTTCCTGCAGGGAGACGCCGTTGTTGTCGGCCACCGTCATCGACAGCTGGCCGGGGGTGGTGGTGGGCGTGATGTTGACCGACACGTCGATGCCGCTGCCGCTGCCGGTGCCGGGGTCGTCGTCGGCCAGCGCGGGACCGGCCACGCCGACGCCGGCGAGCGCGATGCCGAGCACGGACGCGGCGAGTATCTGGGTGGTCCTGTTGATTCTCATGTTCGCTCCATCTATGGGGGGCGGGGCCGCCGGCTGGTCGGCCGGCCGGCCCCGGTTGTGCTATGGCGATGTCCCCGGCCGGTGGACCGTGGTCACCGCCGGTGCGGTCAGCCGCAGCTGAGCGCGGTGTAGTTGGCGTCGTAGGACGAGGTGACCTGCTTGCCGTCGATCGTCGCGGTGCCGGTCACGGTGACCTTGCCCGCGTCGATCTTGGTGGTGCGCGTGTTGAACGACTGGTAGGCCTGCTTGCCCGGGGCCACATCGGCCACGGTCTTGTTGCCGTACGGAGTCGTCAGTGTCACCGTCGCCGGCGCGTCACCGTTGTTGACGGCCGTGACCGCCAGGTACACCGAGGTGCCGATGCAGCGCGGCGCGGCCGTCACAGTGAGCTTGACCTGCGAGGACGCCGGGGAGATCGTCAGCGTGAGCGTCTTGGCCTCCTCGGCGTTGCCCGCCTTGTCCGTCGAGCGGTAGGCCAGCGTGTGCTGCCCCTCGCCGCTGACCTTGACCGGCTCGGTGTAGGCGGTCCAGTCACCACCGTCGAGCTTGTACTCGGTCTTGGCGACCCCGCTGCCGCCGGTCTCGTCCACGGCCTTCAGCGTGACCGTGACCGGACCGGTGAACGAGCCGTTCTCCGGCTGGGACGGGTCGGTCGTCGCCGTCGTCACCGGAGCGGTCTTGTCCTCACTTCCCGCCTTGATCAGCTTGAAGTAGTCGAACTTGACCGTCTTGGACGCGCCCTGGTTGGTGCCGATGGTGTAGACGCCGATCTTCGACGCGTTCGCCACGGCGCTGTTCTTCACCACGGCGGTCGTGCCGTTGGTGGCCAGGTCGGTCCAGGTGGTGCCGTCGGAGGAGTAGGAGCCGGTGAAGCTGTCTCCCACCTTCTTCAGGCGCAGCCAGTACGGGCCGGCGCCGAGGCCGTTGACCTGCGGCTGCGGGTTCTGCACGGTCCCGGCGACCTCGCTACGCAGCTCGATCGTCCGCGCCACCGTCGACCCTGCGGCGTTGGTGGTCAGGAAGTCGAACTTCACGTAGTTGTCGTCGTCGCCGTACACCATAAGGCCGCCCTGCTGGTACTGCTCGCTGAGGGCCGAGCCGTCGACCTTGGTCTCCAGCGTCCAGTCACCGCTCGGCGCCTTCTGCAGGATGAAGTTCTTCGGGTCGCTGTTGGTCGTCCCGTAGATGTCACCCTTCGTGGTGTCGAGCTCCAGGTTGCCGTTGCTCACCCGCGCAGCCGTCGCGTCGTAGCGCACGATCGAGTTCCAGCGGCAGTTGTCCAGCGTGGTGCCGTTGAAGTCGTCGTCCGGCGTCGGCGGGGTCGCCTTGTCGTCCGGCGTGATCTGGAACCAGTCGAAGGCCGCGTCCACCACCGGGTGGTTGGCCCCGGCCAGCGAGATCAGGCCGATCTTCGGGTTGGTGATCCCGGCGAGCGGCTTGGTCTCCGGCATCGCGGTGAAGTTGGTGCCGTCCGAGGAGTAGTGGGCGGTGATGTTGGTGCCGTCGCTGATGAACCGCACGTACACCGTGTCGGGGTAGGCGTCCCCGAGGTTGGCCGTGTTGCTCTGCGACACCTCGTTCGGGGCGCCCTTGTCCTCACGGATGAACTGGAAGATGCGGCTGGCGTGGTCGGAACCCGAGGTCGACCGCGCCTGGAGCACCATCTTGGCGTAGTTGTCGTCGTCGCCGTAGATGACCAGGCCCGCCTGCTGGTACGCGTCGCGCGCGTTCAGCGTGAGCTTGGCCGTGGCCGTCCAGGCGCCCGACGGAGCCGGCTGCACGACGATGTTCGGCGTGTTGTTGGTCGTCTGGTAGATGTCGGTGGCCGAGGTCGGGATGACGAGCTTGCCGTCGGCGACCCTGAGGTCCTGGTTCTCCCGGATGACCGACCAGCGGTCACGGTCGAGCTGGTTGCCCAGGAAGTCGTCGGAACGGCCGCTGAAGCACACCGTGGCCGGGGCGTCCACCTTGACCTGCACCGTGGCGGTGCCGGCCGCGCCCTTGGCGTCGGTCACCGTCAGCGTGGCGGTGTAGGTGCCCGGCGCGGTGTAGGTGTAGCTCGCGTTGGCCGTGGTCGGCTGCGGTGCGCCGTTCACCCCGAAGTCCCACTTGTAGGTGAGCGGGGTGTCACCGTCGGGGTCGCTGGCGGTTGAGGTGAAGTCCACCTTCAGCGGCGCGACACCCGTGGTCGCGCTGGCCGCCACCGACACCGTCGGACGCTGGTTCTCCGTCGCGCCCTTGCCGATGAAGTCGACCCAGTTGAAGTTGAGCAGGAAGGCGTCGTTGGCCGCGCTCGCCGGCTTGCGCACGACGAAGTACAGCGGGCCGCTCGTGACCGGCGGGTTGGTCAGGTTCAGCGTGACGTCCTTGAACGTCTGCCAGCCGCCCGTGCCTGCCACGTCGACGGAGCCGACCAGCGTCCCGTTCTCCGGGTTGCCCTGCCGGACCTGGATGGTCCCGCCGGTGGTGTTCGACGCGACGCGGAACCGGATCGCGGAGACGTTCGACAGGTTCACCGGGTCGAACGACCACCAGTCGCCGTCCTGGATGTTCCCGATGTTCTGGTTGCCGCCCGCGGTGTCGGTCGTGGTCTCGATCGTGACGCCCGCGGCGTCGGTGCCCTTGCCGTCGGCGACCCGGCCGGTCTGCGAGAAGTGCTCGGCCTGCTTGCGCTTGGGCTCCAGGATGACCTGGCCCCGCCCGGTCAGCGGCTTGGCACCACCGGCGCCACCGTCGGTGTAGCTGGCCTCGATCGCGTAGAAGAGGTTGTCGTACTCGCCGTGGCCCGCCTGCTGGGTCTGCAGGGTGCCCTCACAGCCCTTGAGCTGGTCGAGCGGGTGGCCGTGGCTGTCGTGGCCGAGGATCGCCTGGATCTGGACCTTGTCGCAGTCGATCGTGCCGTCCTCGGGGTCGGTGACGGTGACCTTGAACTTCACCTGGTCGCCGAACTCGAAGAAGGCGCCGTTCGGCGGGACGTCCACGGTGACGGTGGGACGGGTGTTGCCCGCGTTGATCGCCACACTCGCCTTACCGGACAGGCCGTCGGCGTTCGTCACGGTGAGAACCGCGTTGTACTCGCCGGCCGTGGTGTAGGTGAAGGTGGGGCTGGCGTCGGTGGAGTCGGTCTTGCCGTCACCGTCGAGGTCCCAGGCGTAGGTGATCGCCTTGCCGTCCGGGTCCCGCGAGCCGTCGCTGCTGAACTTGACGCTCAGCGGCACCGGGCCGTCGGTCTTGTCCGCGCTGGCGCGGGCCACAGGGGGACGGACGCCCTTGACGTAGTCGACGCGGTAGATGCCCGAGTCGGCGTTGTCGCCGCCGAAGCCCGAACCCCACTCGATCAGGTACAGAGCGCCGTCGGGACCGAACTTCATGTCCATGGGCTTCTTGAAGCTCAGGGTGTTGAGAATCCGGTTCATCTCGACGAGCTTGGTGCCGTCCTCGTTGAGCTGGAACGACCACAGCGCGTTGTTGTTCCACTCACCGAAGACCGCCTTGCCGTCCCAGTACGCCGGCCACTTGGTCGTCGACTGGAGGTCGGCGTTGTAGCGGTAGACCGGGCCGCCCATCGGCGCGCCACCGGTCAACTCCGGGAAGTTGTTGGGGTCGGAGGCGTAGTGGTACCAGACCGTCGCCGGGATGACCGGCGGCAGGTTGGTCAGACCGTCGTTGTTCGGCGAGTCGTTGACCGGAGCCGCGCAGTTGAACGCCGACCCCGACGTCTTGGTCGCGAAGTTGTAGTCGATGTAGGGGGAGTTGTTGCCGATGCAGTACGGCCAGCCGTAGTTGCCCGGCTTGGAGATGAGGTTCCACTCCACCGTGTTCTGCGGGCCACGCGTGGCGCTGGCGGCGTTGGCGTCCGGGCCGTACTCACCGAGCATGATGTTGCCGGTCTTGGGGTCCAGCCCGATCCGGAACGGGTTGCGGAAGCCCATGCCGTAGATCTCGGGCTTGGTCTTGGCCGTGCCCGGGGCGAACAGGTTGCCCGCCGGGATGGTGTAGGTGCCGTCCGGCTCGGGGTGGATCCGCAGCAGCTTGCCGCTCAGGCTGTTGGTGTTGCCCGCGGAGCGCTGGGCGTCCCAGTTGGCCCGGCCCGACTGCTCGTCAATCGGCGCGTAGCCGTCGGAGGCGAAGGGGTTGGTGTTGTCGCCCGTGCCCAGCCACAGGTTGCCGGTCTTGGGGTCCATCACCAGGCCGCCGCCGTGGTGGCAGCACTCGGCCCGCTGCACCGGCACGTCGAGGATCTTCTTCTCGCTCGCCAGATCCACGGTGTCACCGGTGACCGTGAAGCGGCTCAGCCGGTCCACGTTCGCCGACCCGGACGGCGAGTAGTACAGGTAGATCCACTTGTTGGTGTCGAACCCGGGGTCCAGCGCCATGCCGAGCAGACCGCTCTCGTTGGCGGTGAACACATTCAGGTGCGCCGCCGTGACGGTGCCACCCTCCGGCTTGACGATCTTGACGTCGCCCAGCCGGTCGATGTAGAAGACCCGGCCGTCCTTGGCCACGTCCAGCATCATCGGGTTGGAGGTGTTGTCGTCGAGGGTGGTCTTCTCGAAGCTGCTGCTCTGCGACGCCGAGCAGTCGGCCTTCTCGGCGCCCGCGGCGGTCTTGATACCGCCGAGGAGCAGCTTGAGGAAGTTCGCCTCGCTGTAGTTCTCCTTCAGGTGGCCGAGGCCGGTGTACCACGAGCGGCCACCGTCGAAGTCCTGACACCAGGTGTTGGGGTGGTCGGCGCCCATCGTGGCGCCGGAGTAGGACTTCTCGTCCATCGACGTCAGCACGTGGACCGTGCCACGCGGATTGGTCTGGTAGTCGTACCACTCGTCGGTACGGGTCCAGGTCGTCGGCAGGCCCTTGGTCGACGGGTGCGCCGGGTCCTCGACCTTGACCGTGGCCTGCTGGATCGCCGGGTGCTGCTTGAAGTAGGCCCCGACGAGCTTGCCGTACCAGGACCAGTTGTAGCCGCTGTCGGCGGCGGCGTGGACGCCTACGAAGCCGCCGCCCTTCTGGATGTAGCGCTGGAAGGCGTCCTTCTGGTCCTGGGTGCCCAGCGGGTCACCGGTCGTGGACATGAAGACCACGGCCTGGTACTGCGCCAGGTTCTCGTCCGTGAACTTGGTGCTGTCCTCGGTCGTGTCGACCGCGAAGTTGTTCTCCTGGCCGAGCTTCTGCACGGCCGCGATGCCCTCGGGGATCGAGTCGTGCCGGAAACCGGTCGTCTTGGAGAAGACGAGCACCTTGAAGTCGGGTGCCGCCGCGGCCGTGGCGGCCTCGGCGCTCGCGGGCGCCGCGAGGAGCGTGATGACGGGCGCGACGAGGGCCAGGGCCATCGTCGCCGCGGTTCGACGTCTCGGACGTCCCTTTTCTGGCAGGGCCGTGTTGAACGGCCTGGCCCACGTTCGATGACGTGGTGACATGGAAGACCCTTCCTGACTGGGGGGAGGTCAGGCAAGGCGCGCGCCGCCGCGCTTGTTGCCGCTTACTTGCGTTGGATACCGGGGGTGCTGGAGAGGTGCCGTCTCCAGGTCTGTGGGGCCGTCAATAGGCTGACGGCCGGGGTAATGAATCCATGATCGTGGTCGGGTCGTCGATGATCTGGCTGACCACCATGCTCGCGGCGCCGCGGGACGCGGCGCCGAAGCCGAGCGTCGAGGCGACGAATCGGCACTGGGCCGCG
>NZ_MWJN01000194.1:0-6180 GCF_002027145.1 Microbispora sp. GKU 823
TCTTCGCTCGCCCCTTCACCGTCGCCGTCGCCCAGCCCCTCGCCGTCGCCCAGCCCCTCGCCGTGCCCCTCACCGTCGCCCAGCGCCTCACCCTCGCCGAGCCCGTCGCCGTCCTCGGGGACACGCTCGTGCGAAGCGACGATCCGGTTCATCCTCACGTGGACGGCGGCCTCCCGGGGCGAGCTGACGGTGCGGAACACCGGAACGCTGCCCATCTCCTCGTGGACCGTCACCTTCAAGGTGCCCAACGGGCTGAGCTACGTGCAGATGTGGGACGGCGGCTACACCCCGCCGGGAGCCACTAACCAACCCTGGAACGGCGCGCTGCCGCCGGGCGCGTCGGTGACGCTGGACTTCGCGGTCGGCTGGTCGGGTGGCGCCGTCGAGTGCCGTCGCCCATCACCTGTACGGCCACCTGACGCCTCGGCTACGGGATCAGGTGGTCCGGGGCTCGACGAACAGGGTCTGCGTGGCCGTGCCGACCTCGCCGGACTGGTCGAACAGCGTGGTGCGGGTCAGCCCGCGTCCCCGTGGACCGATCGTCGTGGCCGCGTCCAGGCAGATCCACTCCCCCTCCGGGGCGCGGAACAGCGAGATCGTGAGATCAACATTGGCGAACAGATAGGCGTCGAAGTCCAGGACTCCGCTGATGCCGTTGCCGCTGTCGGCGAACATCGCGAGCCGTTCCAGCGGCGTGATCTCCTCGCCCTCCACGAGCGGCACCCGGGCCCTGCCCCACGCGACGGCGGGCCCGGCCTCGTCCGGGGAGCCCTTGACGAACCGCCAGTCCGTGGCCCTGCCATACCCGAAGCCCCGCGCGATCCACGACTCCGCGTCGTCCGGGGCCGGCGGCGGAACCGGCGCGGGCGGCGGCGCGGCCTCGCTCGCCGGGCTGCCGGCCTCCCTGATACGCCACGCGGTCGCCCTGACCAGCTCACGCCCGCCGGAGGTGACGGAGGCGCCGAGGCACTGCACGCGCCTGCCATCCCTGATCATTTCGGTGCGCACCTCCAGCTCCGCCACCGGAACGGGGGCGAACACGTCCACCGCCAGCCGGGCCAGAGGAAGGCCGGAGGAGCGGCCGGTGACGCGGGCGAGCTCGTGCACCAGCAGCGCGGTGACGGGTCCCATGTGCTGATGCCGTGGGTCCCACGGCCCCTGCGTGTGCTCCGTCGCCTGGTATCGGCCCTGGCCGAGGGGGACGTACATCGCCATGGAACAAGATTCTAGAGGCGGCCTTGCGTCTGTCTTCAACCGAAGCAGCGCACCACCGCTCGGCCCTGTCGGACGAACACCCCTCCTCCGAATGCACTCCCTATGACTGTCGGCGGGTCAGGATGACGAAGCGGCGGCCGTCCGTGGTGGCGTCGAACGTCGCGCTCGGCACGAACCCCAGTCCCTGAAGGACCCGCTGGGCTCGGATGTTGAAGCCGGCCACAGTCACCCGGAAGGCCGCGGGCCTGAACCGTGCGGCCCCGTACTCCAGGCCGGTCGCGATCGCCCGCCTGCCCAGGCCACGACCCGTCAGTTCGGGACGTAGCCCCCCGCCCGTGTCGAGCGCCGACTCGTCGTACTCGCCACCCGGCACACGGCCGTCAGCGCCGAACACCCGGAATCCGATGAGTCTGCCCTCGTTCACGAGTGCGAAGTATCCGTTCCGGGAATCCGTAAAAAACGCCGGATCCGCGCCCACAAGGTCATAGCAGTCGTACGGCGCGGGGTAACGCCACGTGACGATGTCCGCCGCGTACTCCTCGGTCATCCCGACGATCTCCATGGCGACCATGTCAGCAAGAACGTCCCGGCGAGTCAACTGAGCGCATCATGACGATTCACTTACCCGCGAACGGCAGACGGAGCACTATTTTCGAGATTGTCAACCGCACACGAAAGAGGCGCCCGAGAGCGACTTTCTCCAGAAAAATCAACAGCATTCTTTGATTTGTTCTCCTGCAGAGCGCGTGATACTCAATTAGTCGCCGAATTTCACCGGTTTGCGCGGAGGGACCACGTCATGAACGAGCACTCGCCCGACGCCGCCTGGCACGTCGATCACCGCTGCACCAACTGCGACGTCGCCCGGCAGCTCGCACCGGAACTGGTCGCGGAGGTCGACGGCCGCTCCTCAGTCGTCCGCCAGCCGCGCACCGACGCGGAGGAAAGGGCGCTGTACGCCGCGGCTTTCGCGTGTCACACCCGGTCCATCCGGCGCGGCGCGCGCGGGCCGGACCCGGCGTTCGATCCCTTCCCCCTGCGCCTTACCGAGCACGTGCACCTGTGCGGGCACAACTCGCGGCACACCGCCGGCGCGAACTCCTACCTGCTGCGCCGGCCCGCCGGAAACCTCATGATGATCGACACGCCGCGCTGGAGTTCCGACCTGGCCGCCAGATACGCGGCCCTCGGTCCGGTCACCGACGTGCTGCTCACGCATCGCGACCACGCGGCGCACGGCCGCGAATACGCCGACCGGTTCGGCGCCCGCCTGTGGATCCACGAAGGAGACCTCGCCGCCGCGCCGGACGCCGACCGCGTTCTCCGGGGCACCGAGCCGATCGAGATCGCCGACGGCGTGACAGCGCATCCGCTGCCCGGACACACCGAGGGCAGCGTGCTGTACCTCGCCGACGAGACCTACTGCTTCAGCGGTGACAGTTTCTACTGGTCCCGCACCGCCGGCGACATCGCCGTCGCCGAGTCGGTCACCTGGTACTCCATCACGGAACTGGCCGCGTCGCTGGCCCGTACGGCACCGCGGGTGCGCTTCGAATGGCTGCTGCCCGGCCACGGCGACCGCAAGCGGCTGCCTGCCGACGAGTTCGGCCGACGGCTGCACGACCTGGCCGTTCGTACCGGGCGACTCTCACCCCGGCCGATCGACTTCACCGCGCTGCGCTGGTGACTCACCCGCCGGGCGAGACGATGGGGGAAATAGGGTGCTGGCATGGAATACCGACGACTTGGCACCACGGGTATGAAGGTCAGCAGGATCTGCCTGGGCATGATGAGCTACGGCGAACCGGCCAAGTGGGGCGGCTGGGTCCTGGACGAGGAGCAGGCCGAGCCCATCGTGCGCAAGGCGGCCGAGGGCGGCGTGACCTTCTTCGACACCGCCGACGTCTACTCGGGAGGCGTCAGCGAGGAGGTCACCGGGCGGCTGCTGCGCAAGATCTTCCCTCGGCGCGACGACTACGTGCTCGCCACCAAGGTCTACTTCCCGATGGGCGAGGGCCGCAACGACTACGGCCTGTCCCGCAAGCACGTCATGTCGGCCATCGACGCCTCACTCGCCCGCCTCGGCACCGACTACGTGGACCTGTACCAGATCCACCGGTGGGACGACGAGACGCCGATCGAGGAGACCATGGAGGCGCTCGACGACATCGTCCGGGCCGGCAAGGCCCGCTACATCGGCGCCTCCAGCATGTGGGCGTGGCAGTTCGCCAAGGCCCAGCACGCCGCCGACAAGCACGGCTGGACCCGGTTCGTCTCGATGCAGAACCACTACAACCTGCTGCACCGCGAGGAGGAGCGGGAGATGATCCCGCAGTGCCTCGACCAGGGAGTGGGGCTCATTCCGTGGAGCCCGCTCGCGCGCGGCCTGCTCGCCCGCGCGGGCAAGCCCGCCGACACCGTACGGCAGGTCGGCGACGGCGCCAGGCAGGAGCAGTTGTACGGCGGCCGCCGACGAGGCGATCCTGGAGCGGGTGGCGCGCACCGCCGGGGAGCGGGGCGTCTCCCCCGCGACCCTCTCCCTCGCGTGGCTGCTCAGCCGCCCGGGCGTGACCGCTCCGATCGTCGGCGCGACCAAGGCGCACCACGTGGACGACGCCCTCGCCGCGGTCGAGCTGAAGCTCACCGACGAGGAGATCGCCTTCCTGGAGGAGCCGTACCAGGCCCGGGCGCAGCAGTTCTGATCGCGAGGCCCCACGCTCGCCGGGCCCGGGAAAGGGCTCGCGAGCGGGGACGTCAGCGGTCGGTGGTGCGGCGGCGCCGGGCACGGCGCGGGTACGCCTTGGCCGCCTCGGCCAGCCGCGTGGCGTGCTCGGCCTGCTTGCGCCAGTGCCCGTAGGCGTCGCCGCGCTGCGCGAGCCGGTCCAGCTCACGCATCGTGGCGAGCGGGATGAACGCGGGTTCGGCGTCCCGCCACGGCGTGCCGGGCAGCGGCATGAACGTGTGGGTGTGGATGCGCGCCCCGAGATCGGCGAGGTCGGCGGCGAGCCGCAGGGACGCGTCCTGGTCCTCGGGTGATTCGCCGGGCAGGCCGAAGATGAAGTCGACGTTCGGGCGGAAGCCGTGCTCCATGGCGATCCGCACGGCGTCGCGCACCGGTTCGCTGCCGTGGCCGCGACCGGCCGCCGCCAGCACGCGGTCGGAGCCCGACTGCGCGCCGATGATGATGTTGTCGTTCGCCACGTATCGCTTGAGCAGCCGCATCGCCTCCGGCGTCACGTGCTCGGGGCGGATCTCGGACGGGAAGCTGCCGAAGAACACCCTCCCGTTCGCGGGCAGTTCCTCCTTCACGCCCGCGAGCAGTTCCTCCACCGCGTCCAGCGCCGGCTCCGGCCCCTGTGTGCCGTACGAGAGGGAGGTGGGGGTGATGAAGCGGACGTCGCGCAGGCCGTGGGCGGCCATCCGGCGGACGTGCTCGCGCACGCTGTCCACGCTGCGATGCCGGAACCTGCCGCCGAACATGAAGGGCGTCTGGCAGAAGCGGCACGTGTAGACGCAGCCCCGCGTGATCTCGATGGGCCCGAAATGGCGGCGCCGGTCGGGGAAGGACGGAAAGGCGTCCAGCGGTAACTGCGGCGCCGGCGGCGTGCGCAGCGCCGTCCCGTCGTCGTCGCGCACCGCCAGTCCGGGCACGGTGGTGAGAGGCCGGTCCGCGCGCAGCGCCTCGACCAGGGCGACGATCGTCGGCTCGCCCTCACCGATGGCGGCGAGGTCCCAGCCGGCGTCGATGACCTGCTGCGGCTCGGCGGTGGCGTGCACCCCGCCGGCGATGTGCAGAACGCGCGGGTCGTCGGCGACGGCCCGTACGGTGGCCAGCTCGGCGGCCATCGCCTCGGCGTCCGGCGAGTAGAACGACCAGAGGACCAGGACACGGTCCGCAGGGCTGGCCGCGATGTGCTCCGCGACCTCCTCGGGTGTGGTCCCGAGCCGCGGATCGCACTCGGCCTTCGCGGTCTCCAGCGCGCCGAGCAGCGCGTTCACGCCGTACGTCACGGCCTTGCGATAGCGGACCACCACGGACACTTCCACGCTCACCCTGGCAGGGTAGTGCCACCGCCCTCCTCCCCGGCACCGCCGATCGGTGATCGAGGTGCCCGCGCATCGGCCGGGCGTCGTCCCGGACGGGCGGCCCGGATTCGGCTGCCGGCCGCTGGAACGCCGTTGCTGTTAGCGCTCACAATCCGTCTCCTGATGGCCTCTCCTCTCCATCGGGGTGCTCGGAGTGGTGTGGGGCGGAGCCAATACGAGACAGCGAGCCGCTGTCAATGGTCCGGAACGTGTTCGCGTCGCCGGTTGGGGTCGGGTGGTGGCCCAAGCGGGCGTTATCGCGATGGCCCACGGAATCGGGGAGGACCATGCGGTGAAACTTTCATCCCCTCCGCAGTCACACACTGACGAAACTTTCGGACCGCAGATGCCGCCTACTGAACCGATTTTTCTCATCCCTCGTGGCCAGGTGGACCGAAAGTTTCCACCAACGTCTTGACAAGTTTCGGGGAGGTTTCCACACTGATCCTCCAAGGCGGTCCCCCGCTCCCAAGTGGTGGTGCACGGCAGGGGGGCCGCCGATCACGACGCCCTGGTGGTGTGCGCCCTCGAGTGCCGAGGCGCGGCGTCGATCTCACGGGAACTCCCGCGTTCCCTTTGGTGATTCAGTTATGGAGGCTCAGACATGGGCGAAAACGTCATGCCCCCGCCCCGAACCCGGCTGCGCCGGGCCCTGGTCGCCGGCGCTCTCGGCGTGCTCAGCGCGGCCACGGCAGTGGTGGCGGTGACGGTCCCCGCCGACGCCGCGGCGAGCACGCTGGGCGCGGCGGCCGCGCAGACCGGCCGCTACTTCGGCACCGCCATCGCCGCCGGCAAACTCGGCGACTCGGCGTACACCACGATCGCGAACCGTGAGTTCAACATGATCACGGCCGAGAACGAGATGAAGATCGACGCCAC
>NZ_MWJN01000195.1:0-6122 GCF_002027145.1 Microbispora sp. GKU 823
CTTCTTCAGCACCTCCTTGTTGTAGTACAGGGCGAGGGTGTTGGCCCCGATCGGGACCCCGTACGTCTTGCCGCCGAGCTGACCCGCCGCGAGCAGGTTCGGCGAGACGGCCGAGGTGTCGATCTTCGTCTCGTCGGTCGAGGTCAGCACCCCCGCCTCGGCCAGCGTCGAGACCACCGGGTTGTCCACGATCAGCACGTCCGGCGAGTTGCCCTGCTGCGCCGCCAGCAGCGCCTTGTTGGTGAGGTCGGTGGTGTCGTAGCCGGTCCGCTTGACGGTCACCCCGGCCTGCGTCCCGCACTGCGTGAGCAGCTTCACCCAGTCGGAGGAGTCGTCGAACTGCGGGTAGGGATCCCAGATCGTGTAGGTCCCGCCCCCGGCGGCCTGGCCCGCACCGCCGACGCGGCACCGCCGTCGCCGCCGGAGGACCCGGAACACGCGGTGAGGCCGCCCGCGATGGCGAGAGCCGCCAGGCCCAGACCGGCGGCGCGCCGGCCCCTGTCGAGGCTATCCATGTCGTTGTTTCCTTTCAGTGACCCTGCTCGGTGGACCGGCGCGGCTCAGGTGAGCTGGATGTAGTCCAGCTCGGCGTAGCCGGTGCCGCCGGCGAAGTAGGGGGACCCCTTGGCCAGGCGGATCACGTTGTAGCCCGCCTGCAGGTTGACGCTCGTGCTGACCGTGGCGCCGAACTGGCCCCAGGCGGCCGTGGGCGGATAGCTGACGGTCGTCCAGGCGCCGCCGTTGTACGCCAGCCCCTGCGTGGCGGTCGCCCCGGTGGCGTTGGCATAGCCGATGGTCATCGTGTACGTCCGGGCCGTGGGCACGTTCACCACGAAGTCGACGTAGCTGTCCGTGCTGTGCGTGCTCGTGCTGTTGTCGATGCGCCCGACGTAGCCGCCCTCGGACGCGCTGGAGCTCGTCAGCCGCTGGGCGCGGAAGACGGACGCGTTCTCCGCCTCGTAACGCTGCTGGTAGGACGGCACGCCGCTGACCGGCTGGATCACCAGGTTGTACGCGCTCGTGGCCGACATGTTCGGCACCGAGACGCTGATCTCCCCGTTGCTCACGGCGTACGTGCTCGTCGAGATGGTCGTGGGCGCGGTCACGGCGGTGAAGCGGCCGTTCGCGGGGGTCGACTGCAGGGTCACCCGGACCGAGGAGCCCAGCGCGCCGATGCCCGTGACGCGGACCGTGTTGGTGCCCGACTCGTTGCCGAAGACCACGTTGACGGTCTTGCGCGTGGAGTCGTAGGAGGCGAAGCCGTCCAGCCCGGTCTGGGTGGCCGGGGTGGTGGTGACCATGCGGCCGGCCATGTCGCCGTACCACTTGTACAGCCACCAGGTGCCGGTGGGCTGGCTGTTGTTGACGACAAGCCCGTTCATGGTGCCGTATTCGTACCAGAACGCCCGGTGCGCCATCTCGACGCCGCCGCGCTCGAACTTGGCCACGTAGCTGGCGATCCGGCCGGGGACGTCCACCTCGCTCATCGCGGCGTACTCATTGATGGCGATGCGCCGGGGGCTGATGCCGAGCGAGCTTTCCAGGGCGCGGTAGTCGGCGATGTGCGCGGCGATGCCGCTGGGGTCGCCGCCCAACTCGTGCCAGCAGATGACGTCGGGCAGCGTGCCCGCGGCCTTGGCGCTGCTCAGGAAGGACGACAACCAGGAGTGGTTGTAGTAGGAGATGCTCGGGCCGACGATCGGCGTCGTGGTGTCCAGTGCCCGCACGGCCCGGTAGGTGCGCGTCCAGCCGTCGTTGAAGGACCCGGCCGCGGAGGTGTTCCACGTCCCGTCGGGCTCGTTCCACAGCTCCCAGCCGATGACGTTGGTCACCGTGGTCGCGTTGAGGCGGGCGCGGACCATCGTGTCCACCTTGGCCAGCCAGTCGTTCCAGCTCACCCACTTGTACGGGAAGTTCGGATAGATGTCCGGCATCCGGATGAACTCCCCGGCCCCGACGCGGGTGGCCTGCGGGGCCACGAGCAGGGAGTCGCCTCCCGGGGGCTGGCCGTTGGGCTTCTGTCCCACACCGGGGGCGGGCTGCGTCAGCGAGTTGACCTTCAGCGGCAGCAGCGTGGAGTCGGCCGGGCGGCCGTTTTCCGCCAGGCCGTACAGGCCGCCCGCGGCGACGTGGGTGACGGGCCGGAAGGGCTGGGCGACGTTCACCGTGAGGGTGGCGCCCGCCGCCTCGGCGGGGCTCAGCGGGACGAGTGCCGCGGTCAGTGACACGGCCAGCGCGGGCAGCAGGGTCGTGCCTCGGGGTCTGCGCATGAACTACCTCGCTCTTTCTGTGCTCAGGTGGGGGGAGAGCAGGAGGTGGAGCGGGACCGTCCCTCCCCGAGCCGGCGGACGCCGTGGACGGTCCCCATGCGGGCGGACCGGACCTCTACGGATCCGGCCCGCCGCGGTCATCCGGCGGCGGCGACCGGGATCCAGACCCGCATCGGGCCCTCGCTCCGGTTGCCCCACAGGAAGTACGGCACCGCCGTGAGCGTGAGCGGCGTGCCCGTCCGCTCCCGCCTGGCTCCGGCGGTGTACAGCGAGTCGCCGGCGTGGGCGACCAGCCCACCGGCGGTGATCACGACCGGGATGTCCGGCAGATCCTCCCGGCGGGCCGCCGTCACTTCGACGGCGGGGTCCAGCCGCACGTCTTCCAGGACCGTGCCGGGCGGCAGGTCGGCCTGCTCCAGGCAGTACACGAGCGGGCCGCGCGTCAGGGCGACGCATCCGCGCACCGCGTCGACCCGCGGGTGGGCGGTCACCTGCCGGACGGGCATGTCGAGGTCGAGGACCACGGTCGTGCCCGGCGTCCAGACGCGGGTGAGCCGCACGTAGCCGTCCCGCGCGGGCACCCGCACCGGTTCGCCGCCGACGCTCACCGTGTAGGTGTCGCACCAGGCCGGCACGCGCAGCGCGAGCGTCCACGCCTGACCGCCCCCGCCGCCTTCGGCGACCTCCAGTTCGATGCGGCCCTGCCAGGGGTAGGCCGTGCGCATCTCCACACGGCGCCCCCCGGGGGCGGTGAGGGAGGCGTCGCCGTACAGGTGGATCTGCAGGCCGCCGTCGTCGGCCGTCGCCAGGTAGCCGGGCAGCGAGGCCATGAGCCGGGCGATGTTCGGCGGACAGCAGGCGCACGAATACCAGGGCAGCCGGCGCGACGCCGCCTCCTCGCCCGAGCTCGCGTGCCCCGTACGCAACTGCAGGGGGTTGGAGTAGAAGAAGTGCCTGCCGTCGGACGACACGGCGGCGGCGACCGCGTTGTACAGCACCCGCTCCATCTCGTCGGCGTAGCGGGCCCGGCCGGTCGCCAGCAGCAGCCGCCAGTTCCACTGGAAGCTCGCGATGGCCGCGCACGTCTCGCCGTAGGCCCGGTCGGACGGCAGCTCGTACGGGTCGCCGTACGCCTCCTCACGGTGGCGCGAGCCGTGGGCGCCGGTGACGTAGGTCCGCGAGCGGAAGGCGTCGGCCCACAGCCGCTCCGCCGCGTCGAGCAGCGCCAGGTCGCCGGTCTCCACGGCCACGTCCACCATCCCCGCCAGCAGGTACAACTGGCGCACGGCGTGCCCGGTCACCTCCCGCACCTCGCGTACGGGCTGGTGGTCCTGGTAGTAGCGGGGGCCGAACCGGCCGTGGCCGAGCAGGCCGCGTCCGCGCAGGTCGAGGAAACGCTGGGCGAGGTCCAGGTAGGGCCGGTGGCCGGTCAGCCGGTACAGCTCGGCGAGCGCGGTCTCGACCTCGGGGTGCCCGCAGACCTCCTCCACTCCGTCCGGGCCGAACCGTTCGACCAGCAGGTCGGCGAACCGCCGGGCGACCGGCAGCAGGTCGGGGCTCACCCCGGTGCGGGCCGCGGCCACCGCCGCCTGGAAGAGGTGGCCCGCACAGTACAGCTCGTGGCTCCAGTCGGGCTTGGCCCACCGCTCCTGGGGCGCGACGACGGTGAAGTAGGAGTTGAGGTAGCCGTCCTCCCGCTGGGCGCGGGCGAGCAGCGCGGTCGTGTCGTCGACGAACGACCGCAGGCCGTCGTCCTCGGGCGAGGTCGCGAGCTGCCACGCCGCCGCCTCCAGCGTCTTGTGGACGTCGGAGTCGGCGAACCACATGCCGGCGAACTCGTCCTCGGACTCCCCCGCGGCGGCGCGGAGGTTGCCGATGTTGCCGGCGGTGTGGAGGTTGTCCACGCAGTGCGGCAGCGTGTCCTCGGCGTTGCGCCGCCGCCACCGCCCGAGCAGGCCCTCCGCCCTTAACCGAGCCTGGCCGAGGCCGAGCGGCCGCAGCGCGGACAGGGCCGCCGGGGTCGGGGCTACGGGCCCGGCCGCCTCCTGGAGGCCGGGCGCGGCCGGGACGGTGTGTGACAGCTTCTGCTGGGTCATTCCTGATCTCTCGTGTCGTGACGCGGGACCGTGCGAGATTCCGCCGGGACGTCCTTCAGAAGGAAAATTAGGAAAACGGTTGCCGGAAAGCTACCAACGCTGTCCTGGGTCGTCAATAGCAGGTTTCACTGGTGTTACCGGAGGGCACCGGCGCCGCAACGGTCCGGCGATACAGTGGATGCAGGCAACGCCATCGGAAAGTGGAGGAAACGTGGGAAAGCTGGAGCGTCACGCCACGATCGCCGACGTCGCGGCACTGGCCGGGGTGTCGGTGGGCACGGCCTCCAAGGCGCTCAACGGACGCGGATCGCTGCGGGAGGAGACCCGCATGCGCGTCCGGGAGGCCGCACGGCAGCTCAGCTTCGAGGCGAACGCCGGTGCCCGCAGCCTGCACTCGGGCCGCACCTACACGGTCGGGATGATCACGACGGACACCATCGGCCGGTTCAGCATCCCCGTCCTGATCGGCGCGGAGGACGCGCTGGGCGCCGGGGAGATGTCGGTCTTCCTCTGTGACGGGCGGGACGACCCGATCCGCGAGCAGTACTACGTCAGGACGCTCCTCAGCCGCCGGGTCGACGGGATCATCGTGACCGGCCGGCGGACCGAGGCACGCGCGCCCATCGCCGCGGACCTGCCCGTGCCGGTGGTGTACGCCTTCATCAGCTCGGCCGACCCCGGCGACTGCTCGGTGGTCCCGGACGAGGCGGGCGGCGCCCGCAAGGCGGTCGAGCACCTGCTGGCCGTCGGCCGCACCCGGATCGCGCACGTCACGGGCCCCGAGCATCACAACTCCGCCCGGGTCCGCGCGGCGGCCGCGCTGGAGCGGCTGGCGGAGGAGGGGCTCGAACCGGCCGCGCCGCCGCTGTTCGGCGGCTGGAGCGAGGCGTGGGGACGCCAGGCCGTCGGCATCCTGCTGGCCGGGCGGGCGGAGTTCGACGCGGTCTTCTGCGGCAGCGACCAGATCGCCCGGGGCGTGTGCGACGCGCTGCGCGCCGCCGGCCGCCGGGTTCCGCAGGACGTCGCCCTCGTCGGCTTCGACAACTGGGACGTCATGACCGAGGGCTGCCAGCCGCCGCTGACGAGCGTCGACATGAACCTCGAGGGCCTGGGCCGCTCCGCGGCCGAGATGCTCCTGGCCGCCATCAACGGCTCCCCCTCCCCCGGCCGGCACGCCCTGCCCTGCCACCTCGTCGTCCGCGAGTCGAGCGCGGTCCCGCTCCCGTAAGACTCTCTTTAGAGAGACGCAGCGCCGCCCCGCCGTTACGCGGCGGGGCGGCCAGCGCGAATGTTAGCGCTCCCATCACAGACGTCAAAAACTGGCTGGGGCGCGCTCCGGGCGAGGATTTTCATCTGACTCGGCCTGTCTGGCGAAAAGTTACGATCTCGACGAGATTTGCGTGGCGCTCTGGCGTACGGACGCGCACAGAGGTGTGATTGCCCCGGCCTGATCCCCCCACAGGCATTCGAGAAGGGGTCGCACAACGTTGAGAACTCCACATCGTGGCATCGTCGTCGCGGTCACCGCGGCGGCGGCGCTGCTCCCCGCGGCGCCGTCCGTCCTGGCCTCCACCTCCACGGCCGGCCACGGGTCTCCTGCACGGCGACGCTGTCGGCGCCCACTCGCGAGGCGGCCTTCGGCGAGGCGGCCAAGGCGACGGGCGTGCCGGAACCGCTGCTGAAGGCAGTGGCGTACATGCTGTCCCGGTGGGACGACCACCAGGGCAGGCCGAGCTCTGACGGCGGCTACGGCGTG
>NZ_MWJN01000196.1:0-5881 GCF_002027145.1 Microbispora sp. GKU 823
GATCACCCTCCACAGTGACAGCAGAGGGGTCAGATTTCGGCCGTCGTCTGGGGGTCAGTTTTCACGCGTCGTCGACAAGCGCGATTGTGGTCGGTGCACCTCGCTGGGCAGCGGTATCAGGATGTCGCGCGGGGGTGGGCGGACACGACGAGCGCATGGGGGCCAGAAGCCAGTACCCACGCGGCTGCGCCTCCTACACGCGGGCCCGCACCGCAAGGTCACCCAGCGGGTACGCAACAGACCGCCTGGACAACGGGAAGACCGCACGTAGCCTCGCGCCCGGGCTGTGCGGGACCACCTGGAGGGTCCCCCCGTGAGCCCGCGCGATATCCCGGGCGATCGGCAGCCCCAACCCCGAGCCTCCCGTGTCCCGGGTGCGGGCGTGGTCCAGGCGGGTGAATCGGTCGAAGACGATGGTGTGGTGTTCCGGGGGAATACCGGGGCCGTCGTCCACGACGTCGAGGACGGCGTGGTCGCCCGGAGACGTGAGGGTGACGTGGACTGACGTGGAGGCGTGGCGGACCGCGTTGTCGACGAGGTTCGCGACAAGACGGCGAAGTTGATCGGCGGAGCCGTTGAGGAGCAGGTCGGGGGTGAGGTCGAGGTACACATGGACGTCCGGACGAGGGCGTTTGCGGACGGCCTCCTCGGCGACGACCTGGGCCAGGTCCAGTTCCTCGGCCCGCGACAGGGGTTCGCCGGCGTCGAGCCGGGCCAGCAGGAGGAGGTCGGCGGAAAGGGACTGGAGGCGTGCGACATCGTCCAGTGCCGCAGTCGCCAGCTGCTTCTCGGCGGGCCGGGCCAGCTCCAGCCGGGTTCGCAGGATCGCCAGTGGGCTGCGAAGTTCGTGTGCGGCGTCGGCGACGAACTGCCGCTGCGCGTCGACGGAGGTCTGCAGCCGGTCGAGGGTCGCGTTGACGGTACGGGCCAGTGCGGCGATCTCGTCTCGGGTGTCCGGCTCCGGCACGCGTTCGTGCAGGCCGTGCGCGGTGATGTCGGCGACCTTCGCCCTGATCGCGGAGACCGGGCGTAGCACTCGGCCGACCGCCAGCCAGGTGAACAGTGCGACCACCGCGAGGAGCGCCGGAACCCCCGGGATCAGCAGGTTCCTCAGCGTGGTCATCGCCGCCAGGGCGGGTGCCTTGGAGGCCTTTCCGAGGACGGTGACCGGGCCGTCCTCGGTCTCGAACGTCTGTCTGACCACGAGCACGGCCTCATCGGGTACCGGAGGGCCGTCGTCTTCGCCGGTGGCAGCCGAGCCCGGCATCGGTCCCTTCCCGCCCGGCGGCACCGCTCCCTTTCCGAGCAGCGGCACCATTCCCTTTCCGTCCCCCGCGTCACCCGGCCCCGACTCCGCCTTCAGATGCCGCATCTGTTCCTTGGCGTCGTTCGCCGCCAACTCCTTGGTGGAGGCCGTCAGGCTCGAGTCCAGCGCGGTGAAAAGCGCGATCGAGGCCAGGCAGAGCGCCGCCGCCACCGCGGCGGTGGCCGTCAGCGTCGTGCGTAGACGGACTCCCATGTCAACCCTCCAGCCGGTAGCCCACGCCCCGCACGGTCTTCAGCGTCGTCCGTCCGAACGGTTTGTCGATCTTGCGGCGCAACGCGCTGATGTAGACCTCGACGACGTTCGAATCGCCGTCGTACGCGAAGTCCCAGGCCTGGGCGAGCAGCTCGGCCTTGGTCACCACCTCGCCCGCGTGCCGCGTCAGGCAGTGCAGGATCGCGAACTCCTTGGGTGTCAACGCGATCTGTACGTCCCCGCGACTGCACTTCAGCCCCGCCGGATCGACCCGGAGATCCCCGGCGGTCAGCACCGTCGGCCGCTCCCGCACCTTGCGCCGGGCCAGTGCTCTTAGTCGCGCCAGCAGTACGACGTACGAAAATGGCTTTGTCAGATAATCGTCCGCGCCGGTGTCCAGCGCCTCCGCCTCGTCGTACTCTCCGTCCTTCGCGGTCAGCATGAGGATCGGCGTCCAGTTTCCGGCCTCCCGCAGCTTCGCGCAGACCCCATAGCCGTGCAGCAACGGCAGCATCACATCCAGCACGATCACGTCGTACGAATGCTCGGTCGCCATCCACAGGCCCTCGCACCCGTCGTAAGCGAGATCGACCGCGAAGCCCTCTTTGGTCAGGCCGTCTTTGAGCAGCTCGGTCAGCCTGCGTTCGTCTTCCACCAGAAGTAGGCGCACATCAACAGGGTGAAGGTACGTACCTAAGGTAAACCTGAAGATCATCTTTTACCTCTTCAGGGTCGCTTCAGGTGTAGGGGCCCAAACTGCGGAGCGTTCCGTCAACCGATCACTGGCGGCCCCCACGGGCAGCCGATCTAGGGAGTGACCAGAGAATGAAGAAGAGGAGCATGATCCTCGCGGGGGTCGTCATGACGGTGGGCCTCGGCATCGGCGGCGCCACGGCCGCGTCCGCGACCTCCACCGGCGCCCCGAAGCCGGGGGTCGCCTGCGCCGTGAAGGGTGGTCCGACGGCCACGGGGGAGGGCAAGACCACTGTCAAGGTCGACCAGGACGGCAAGGTCTTCGTGGACGGCAAGGAGGTCCCGAAGAGTGAGCTGAGGACCCTCTGCAAGGAGCCCCCGCTGCCCGGCAAGGGCGTCGCCTGCATCATGAAGGCCAAGGCCGACAGGGCTGACAAGGGCGGCAAGTTCAGGGGGGACAAGTTCAGGGGCGGCAGGGTCTTCGTGGACGGCAAGGAGGCCCCGAAGAGTAAGCTGAGCGCCCTCTGCAAGGAGCCCCCGCTGCCCGGCAAGGGCGTCGTCTGCATCGTGCACGTCAAGGGCGAGGAGAGCGGCGGGTTCGGCGCGAGCGACGAGAAGATCTACGTCGACGGCAAGCTGGCGCACGCCAAGTGCCCCCTGCCCAAGAAGCTCGGTGAGGGCATGGATGACGTGCACGTCGGGGACGACGCCCCGGTGGCCGTCACGCCGAACTGACACACGACTCGCCGCAGGCGCTGACCACTCCATGCGAACGTCCCGCCGGCCACCTCGCCGGCGGGACGTTTCCGCCGGCGCGGGCGGCGGGAACAGCAATGGGCAGATGGCGTGAGGTCATCGCCGAGTTCGCCGGCACGGCGCTCCTGCAACTGCTCGCCGTCAGCGCGCTCGTCGCGGGCTTCACACCCGGTTCGACGCTCGTCGATACGGTGCCGAACGAGGACCTGCGGCGGCTCCTGACGGGCGACCTCACCGCTACCGTGGCGGCGGGATCATGTACTCGCCGCTTGGCCGGATCAGCGGCGGCCACCTGAACCCCGCGGTCACGACCGCGTTCTGGGTGCTGGGCAAGATGACGTCCGGTTCGGCGCTGAAGTACTCCGCCGCACAGGTGGCGGGCGCGCTGGCGGCGCTTCTGGTGTGGGACGGCGCGGCGGCCAGCGTGCGGGTCGGCGCCATCTGGACGGGACTGTGGGTATGCCTCGTGGCACCGACACTCGGCGCGCGCCGTGGTCCAGGCAGGCGATGCCTCGCACCGCGGGCAGGATCCCGGTCTCGTCGCCGCCGCCCCTCTCTGCAGCGGCCGACGCCACCACCAGAGCAGGCACGACCAGCTGCAACCCGCGCTCGTCCAGCTCGAACAGCAATGGTGATCGGCGGCAGGTCCCTGCGGGCGGCCTCCGACACGACTGTGGCGTCCAGGACGAACCCTCGCGGGCTCATCCGGCGGTGCGCAGTTGGTGTTGCGTCAGCAGGACGTGCTTAAGTTCGGCAGCATCGACGCCAACAGTGTCTTGCCGGCGTCGACCGCCTTCTCATGCGGCCTGCCGTTGTGGCGGCTCAGCGGAAACGGCCTCCCTGGCGCCGCAGGGGTGGCGGAGAGGCCGGTGAGGGAGTCGGCACTAGCCCCACCCGTGACACGGCGGGCAGGTCGAGGCGGGAGTCGTAACTGTCGGCACCGGTGGTCATTGCCCTGAGACGACGTAGCGATGCCGCCCGATCAGAGGTACCTCCATCCAATCTCTCGCCACGGCGCAGCTCCAGTACGCGGATGTCCTGCCACAGCTCATCGTGCAGCTCGGCCGGAGCAGCTAGCAGCATCGCCTCGCTCAGCGCTCGCGATGCCCTTACCTTCGGGCTGCCGAGCTGCTCGTAGGCGGTCAGCAGCCGGTCTCTGCCGGGCTGACCGGTATCGACGCGAAGTACTCGTCCCACGTCCTGCCGGTCCCGTTCGGCCACGACCGTCAGCCCTTCGAAGGCGTGCAGGACCGCCCGGGCGGTCGGGACCATGTCGGCGATGCTTGGGGCGATTACCGCGGGCTCTTTGAGCAGTGCGGTGTCTCGTCTGGCCGGGGTCCACGTGGGGTTGTCGTACAGCAGCCGGCCGAGGCGTACGGTCATCTGGTCCAGGTGCTGTTCGCGGAACGATGCCGACAGCGGCCGGCTGCGACCTGTCCGTGCCAGTCGATCCATAACGGCCACCAGGGCGAGCATGTGATCGGAGACCTCGCTCAGCAGGCCATCGCGGACCTGCTCGTTGCCGATGACGGCGGCCCAGTCGGACCGGGGAGCATCCCCCAAGGTAAACAGATCCCGCTCCCCTCTGCCGCCCATCCAGGCTGGGTCTGTCCAATATCAACGGGTCTGTCCCGTAATCGGGTAGTGGCGCTCAGCTATTTTCAGTGCAGCAGAAAGGTGGCGCAGGAGGTCGAACCCGGCCCGGCCGTGCATCTGCCGCATGACTCTCTTCGTTCACGTGTTGACGCCTTCGGTTCGGCCGTTGTGATGGGGCAAGGTGATGCCGGCGTTACAGCCTCGCGGTCGAGCTCGAGGCCGTTGGCGAAGCCGTGCAGGTGGGCCGGTCAGCGGCCCGGGCGTCGGTGAGCCAGGCGGCGAGCTTGGCGTCGTTGCCTGCGACCGGGGTGAGGAGTTCAGCGAAGGCACGGACCAGGCGGGCGAGCTCGGCCAGTTCGGGGCACGTACCACGAGTTCCTGCAGCAACGTGGTGTCGGCCTCACGCAGCCTGCCGGGGCGGGTGAGTAGGAGCCGAGCAAGACGGCGTGGCGTGACGACGGGCCGATCGCCCTCGGCCCGGCCTCGAGTGATGTAGCGGTAGAGCAGGTTGAGGCTGCGCGAGTACCCGAGTTCCTTGATCTCACCGAACAGCTGGGGGACCGGGACGGCCGGCTCGGCGGCGCGCCGCTCCCGCACGCAGGATGGCTAGCATCCGTCACCTTTCCTATACGATCCGAGTGGTCGTCAGCATGCAGCAGCGTTGCGACCGATGTCAACAGGTTCGCGAAGACGCTAGAAGGGACCTCACGTCACGATGGACGACGAAGTGATGATCGCGCGGGGCCGTGGGGCCATGACGGGCGGAACGCCGCCGGGAAGATCTCGCGGCCGGCTTGCCGACGAGGTGTACGACACGCTGCTCGGACAGCTGGAGGACTTCCCGAAACTCGGCTATTACGTATGTTGATGTGACGGTCGGTCGCTACGGATCGAGCCTGGCTCCCGCGTCACGATCGACGCCCTGGCGCGAGAGCTGGGAGTCTCGCAGACGCCGATCCGAGACGCTCTGAACCGCATGGAGGCCGAGGGCCTGGTCGTGCGTGTGCCCCATGCCGGCTATCGCATTCCCCCCAGATCACCCGTCAGCGATTCGAGGACATGCTTGAGCTCCGCCTGCTCCTCGAACCGGCAGCGGCGCGCAGATCCGCCGAACGCGCATCCCCGAAGCAGGTGGGCCGGTCTACGACGAATCCTGGAGAAGATGGCGGAGCTGGAGGAGGGCACCGGGCTCGTGGCCTATGGCGCCTTCGGGCTACGCGAAGGGCGCGGACGGAATGGCGTAAAGGCTTGACGGGCGGGCCGGGCCGAGGAATGCTAACCGCAATCGGATCGGATCCGATCGGATCCACCTCACCC
>NZ_MWJN01000197.1:0-5817 GCF_002027145.1 Microbispora sp. GKU 823
GTGCGGGCGCCGCCGGCGGGTGGCTTCGGCGCGCTGACGTTCCTCGACGCGGAGATCAGGCCCGGCATCGGCTATCTGCTGGATCTGGTGGAGTTCGACCGGCACGTGGATGGCGCCCGGCTGGTGATCACGGGCGAGGGCTCGATCGACGAGCAGACCCTGCGCGGCAAGACCCCCGTAGGCGTGGCCGCCGCCGCGGCCAAGCACGGCGTGCCGGTCGTGGCCGTCTGCGGGCGGCGCACCGTCGGCGACGACGAGCTGAGGGCGGCCGGCATCGAGGCGGCGTACGCGCTGACCGACATCGAGCCCGACGTGAGCCGCTGCGTGGCCGAGGCCGGGCCGCTGCTGGAGCGGCTGGCGGCGCGGATCGCCGCCGGACATCTCACGACATGAGGAGTGGCGCGTGGGGGAACCGTACGACCTGGTGGTGAGGTCCCGGCGGACCGTGACCCCGGAGGGGGAGCGCCCGCTGGCCGTCGCCGTGCGCGGCGGCGTGATCGCGGCCCTGCGCCCGTACGAGGAGAAGGTCGCGGCGGAGGAGTCCGCCGACCTCGGCGACCTGCCGCTGCTGCCCGGGCTGGTCGACTCCCACGTGCACGTCAACGAGCCCGGCCGCACCCACTGGGAGGGCTTCGCGACCGCCACCAGGGCGGCGGCGGCCGGGGGCGTGACCACGATCGTGGACATGCCGCTGAACTCGCTGCCCCCGACCGTGGACGTGGCGGCGCTTGAGGTCAAGCGGAAGGCCGCCGAGGGCCGGTGCCACGTGGACGTCGGCTTCTGGGGCGGCGCGATCCCCGGCAACCTCGCCGACCTGCGGCCCCTGCACGAGGCCGGCGTGATGGGCGTCAAGTGCTTCCTGTCCCCGTCGGCGTCGACGAGTTCCCCGCGCTCGACCGCGACGGGCTGCGGGCCGCGCTGGCGGAGGTGGCGGCCTTCGACGGCCTGCTGATCGCGCACGCCGAGGACCCCGGGTCGCTGTCCGAGCCCGGCGGTCCCGCGTACGACGACTTCCTGCGGTCGCGCCCGCAGGAGGCCGAGCGCCGGGCCGTCGAGCAGGTGATCGCCCTCGCGGCGGAGACGGGCGCGCGGGCGCACATCGTGCACGTGTCGGCCGCCGCCTGCGTCGAACCGCTGCGCGCCGCCCGGGCGGCGGGGGTGCGCGTCACCGCCGAGACCTGCCCGCACTACCTGACCCTGGCGGCCGAGCAGGTCACCGGGCCCGCCTACAAGTGCTGCCCGCCCATCCGGGAGGCCGCCAACCGCGACGCGCTGTGGCGGGCGCTCGCCGACGGCGTGCTGATGGGGATCGTCTCCGACCACTCCCCGTCGACGCCCGACCTCAAGGTGCCCGACTTCGCCGCCGCCTGGGGCGGGATCTCCTCACTCCAGGTCGGCCTGCCCGTCGTGTGGACCGCCGCACGCGCCAGGGGCTACGGCCTTGCCGACGTGGCGCGCTGGATGGCCGAGGGACCGGCCCGCCTCGCCGGCCTGCCCCACAAGGGGGCGATCCGGGTGGGCAACGACGCGGACCTCGTCGCCTTCGACCCCGACGCCGGGTTCACGGTGGACGTCGCGGCGCTCCACCACCGCAACCCGGTGTCCCCCTACCACGGCGCGCGGCTGACGGGTGTCGTGCGCACCACCTGGCTGCGCGGCACGCCCGTCGATCTCGCCACGCCGCGTGGCCGGCTGCTGACGAGGAGGGCCCGATGACCGGCTTCACCCACCTGCCCGACCTCGCCCTGCGCACGTACGGCGGGTCGGTCGTGGCCGCCAACGACGAGTCGTTCGCCGAACGGGAGGCCCTGATCAGGCCGGGACCGGCCGAGTTCCGGCCGCACACCTTCGGGGCCAAGGGCCAGGTCTACGACGGCTGGGAGACCCGGCGGCGGCGCGAGCCCGGCCACGACTGGGCGATCGTGCGGCTCGGCCTGCCGGGGGTCATCAGGGGCGTGGTCGTGGACACCGCGTGGTTCCGCGGCAACTACCCGCCGTACGCGTCGGTGGAGGCCTGCGCGGCCGAGGGCCACCCCGCGCCGGACGAGCTGGACGGCTGGGTGGAGATCGTGCCGAAGAGCCCGCTGAAGGGCGACGCGGTCCATGAGTTCGCCGTGACCGACCCCCGCCGCTTCACCCATGTGCGGCTGAACATCTTCCCCGACGGCGGCGTCGCGCGGCTGCGCGTCCACGGGCGGGTCGTGCCCGACCGGGCGTTCCTGGAGGGCCTCACCGTCGACCTCGCCGCGCTGGAGAACGGCGGGCTGGTGACGGCCTGCTCCGACGAGTTCTACTCCTCGCCGAACAACGTCCTCGCGCCCGGCCTGGCCCGCAACCAGGCCGAGGGCTGGGAGACCGCCCGCCGCCGCGACGGCGGCAACGACTGGCTCGTCGTCGCCCTGGCCGGGCCCGGCCGGGTGGCCGTCGCCGAGATCGACACGACCAACCTGGTGTTCAACGCCCCCGGCTGGGCGTCGCTGAAGGGCATCGACGCGGACCGGACGCCGCTGGAGGACGAGGCCGCCTGGTTCCCGCTGCTGCCCAGGACACGCCTGCAGCCCGACACCCGCCACCGCTTCCGTCTCGACGACGACCGCCGCATCACCCATGCCCGGCTCGACATCTACCCCGACGGCGGCCTCGCCCGCCTCCGCCTCCTCGGCACCCTCACCCCCTGAGCCCTGTCGTTACGGCGGACTTGACGATTCATGCTCGGGGGTGAAGCATTTTCTCTACCCTCGCACGACATGG
This sequence comes from Microbispora sp. GKU 823, assembly GCF_002027145.1. Lineage (NCBI taxonomy): Bacteria > Bacillati > Actinomycetota > Actinomycetes > Streptosporangiales > Streptosporangiaceae > Microbispora > Microbispora sp. GKU 823. The sequence goes on from NZ_MWJN01000197.1 coordinate 2,752, forward strand.
AGGAATGGGAGGTCCGCGTCACCAACGACGTCCTCGGCTGGATCCGCAAGCTGGACGACCGGTCACGGGCGCAGGTCATCGACGCCATCGACAGACTGGCCGAGGTCGGCCCCGGGCTGGGCCGCCCGCTGGTCGACAGGATCGAAGGATCGAGAATTCACAATCTCAAGGAACTGCGTCCAGGCTCCGCGGGCCGTTCCGAGATTCGGATCCTGTTCGTGTTCGATCCGTGGCGCTCGGCCATCCTGCTTACAGGTGGTGACAAATCCGGTGACTGGTCGGGCTGGTATCGCCGCGCCATACCCGAGGCCGAGGAGCTGTACGAGGAATATCTGAGGGAGCGCGAGGCGGAGGAGGGCCAGTGATGACCAACTTTCCCAAGTGGCGCGATGTCCGGGCGGACATCGTCGCCGAGTCCGGCGGGGAGGAGGCCGTCGCCGAAGCACGGCGGCGTAACCAGGCGTATATCGACGGCCACCGGCTTGCCGAGCGCCGCAAGGCACAGGGTCTGTCCCAGGCCGATCTCGCCGATCTCATGGGCGTCACCAAGAGCCGGGTCTCGCAGATCGAGCGTGGTGAGGTGTCAACGATCGAGGCCATAGCCCGTTACGTGCAGGCGCTCGGCGGAGAGATTCAGATATCCGCGGTGTTCGGCGACGACCTCTACATCCTCAGGGGCGCCGACCCCGACGCCGCCTGACGCCGATCAGGCCCTCCTCGCATCATTACCAGAGCCGCTTGACGCTCCTGACTGGGCACAGCGCCGCCGGGCGGTCGCACGGCACTCCACCGCGGAGCGTCCCGGAGAACCGCGCGGCCGGCGTGGCGACGGCCGCGGTCGGAATGGCCGGCCTGGGCGTCAGTGCCAGATGGTGATCGTGGTGCCCGGCGGTTGCTGGCCGAGCGGCTTCTCGCCGACGACGCGGTCCGTGCCCACCAGCTTGCGGACGTTGACCTTGAAGCCGGCCGCCTTCAGCTCCACCACGGCGTCCTTGACGGACTTGAACATCACGTCGGGCACGTTGACGACGGCGGGCGGGCTCTGGCTGGGGTCGGCGGGGTCGGTCTCCCACGGCCAGTGGAAGCCCTGGTCCGGGCCGCGCGAGGCCGTCAGGTGGACGGTCGCCCCGGCCACCACCTCGGCGCCTCCGGGAGGGTCCTGCGCGATCACGGTGCCCGGCGGGGCGTCGTCGACGGTCTCGTCGATCTGGACGTTGAAGCCCTTCTCACGCAGGAACTTCTCCGCCTGGTCGCGCATCATCTGCATGACGTCCGGCATCAGCAGCCCGGCGCTGACGACGAAGTTGACCGTGCTGCCCTTCTTGACGCGCTTGCCCACCGGCGGGTTGGTACGGATGACCTGGTCGCGGGGGATGGTGTCGCTCGCGCTCTTGCTCACCCGCCCGGGGGTCAGCCCGACCTCGGCGATCTTCGCCCGCGCGTCCGTCAGGCTGAAACCCTCGACCTTCGGCACGGGGATCGTCTCCGGGCCGGCCGACGGGATGAGGGTGAGCACCGAGCCCTTGACCACCTCGGCGCCGAGTCCCGGGTCGGTGTCCAGGACGACGTCCTTGGGCACCTTGTCGTCGAACCGCGCCTCGCCGATCCTGACCTCGAAACCGGCCTGCTGCGCCTCCTGCCTGGCGACCGTGACGGGCTTGTTCACCAGGTCGGGGACCTTCGTGTAGCGGCCCTGGGAGAACCACCAGCCGGTGAAGGCGACGCCCGCCACCATGACGAGGGCCAGCGCGGCGACGAACCACACAGGCCTGATCCTGCGTCCCCGGCGCCGCTGCGTCTCGGGCCGGCCCGTCAGCAGCTCAGAGCGCGGCTGGATCATCGTCCGGCCGAGCGGCGACTCGGGCTCCGCGAGCGCGTGCTGCGCGGTGCCGAACGACGAGGCCCCTCCGGCCGGCGGGATGGTCCGGTGCGCCCCCGTCCGTACGCCGCTGTGGGCGCCGGTGTCCTGAGCACCGTGGGGGGCGGCGTGCGCGCCGGTGTGCCCGGTCTTCGGCAGCGTACGGTGGATCTCGACCGCGGCGACCAGCATCGCCGTCGCGTCGCGGCGCCCGGCGGGGTCCGTTGTCGGTGGCCGCGGCGACGAGCGCGTCGATCGGCGGCGGCACGTCGGGCACGATCGAGGACGGCGCGGGGACGGTCTCGTGCACGTGCCGGTAGGCGATCGACATCGGCGTCTCGCCCGCGTACGGCTGCCGCCCGGTGAGCAGCTCGAACAGCATGATCCCGGCGGCGTACACGTCGCTGCGGGCGTCGGCCGTGCCAGCCGTGACCTGCTCGGGCGACATGTAGCCGATCGTGCCGATCATCATGCCGGTCTTGGTCTGGTTGGTCGCCTCGATCGCGCGGGCCAGGCCGAAGTCCACGACCTTCACCCGGCCGTCGTCGGCGAGCAGCACGTTCTCGGGCTTGACGTCGCGGTGGATGAGCCCGGCCTGGTGGGCCGCGCCGAGGGCGGCGAGCACCGGGATGACCATCTCCAGCGCCTCGCGGGCCGGGAGACGGCCGCGCCGGCGCAGGACGTCGCGGAGCGTCCGCCCGGGGACGTACTCCATCGACAGGTAGACGTGCGCCCCGTCGGTGCCCTGGTCGAAGACCTGCACGATGTTGGGGTGCGAGAGGCTGGCCACCGACTTGGCCTCGCCGATGAACCGCCGCACGAACTGCGGGTCCTCGGCCAGCGAGCGGTGCATCACCTTGACGGCGACCGTGCGGTCGAGCCGGACGTCCAGAGCCAGGTATACGGAGGCCATGCCACCCCGGGCGATCCGGGACTCGACGCGGTAGCGCCCGTCGAGCAACTGCCCCACGAGCGGGTCGGTTAGCGTCGTGTCCACTCGCCAGAGTTTACGGGTGATTTGCCGCCCGGCGTGTTCCCGAATCCCAAACCGAGACCTATTCGGCCGCCTCCCGCGCCGTCCGAAAAGCCGTGCCGATTCCGAAAACCGGGTTTACCAGACGAGGAATGGCGCGCCCTCCCACCCGCCCGCGAAGACGTCTCAGGATGGGGGCGGGGGAGGACGGCTGGTGGCGATTCAGGAGAGGCGG
>NZ_MWJN01000198.1:0-5323 GCF_002027145.1 Microbispora sp. GKU 823
GGCCAACGGCACGCAGGTGCAGATCTGGGACTGCAACGGCCAGACCAACCAGCAGTGGACGCCGACCGCCTCGGGTGGAGCTGCGGGTCTACGGGCAACAAGTGCCTGGACGTCAACAACCGCGGCACCGCCGGACGGCACCAACTGTGATCATCGTGGGACTGCAACGGCCAGAGCAACCAGGCAGTGGCGGCTCAACTCGGACGGCACCATCACCGCCGTCGGCGCGAACAAGTGCCTGGACGCCTACAACGCGGGCTCCGCCAACGGCACCAAGGTCATCATCTGGACCTGCAACGGCCAGGCCAACCAGCGCTGGACCGGGTCTGACCATGCCACGGCGCCGGGGCTCGCCCCACCGCCCCGGCGCCGGACGTCCCCGAGCTCCCTCGTGTCTGGAGACCCCATGTATCTCACCCGACATCGCCCGGCCAGGTCGTCATCCCCGGGCTGAGCAGGCTCACCGGCGCGGCGGACTTCACGGGCTACTTCGACCTGTACGACGGGACGCTGTACGAGTCCGGCGGCGGCATGACGCTGAAGGCGTACGTGCGGGCCGACACCTCCCAACTGGTGGTGGACGTCACGGGCGCGACCCGGGCAGCACCCAGACCGCGCAGGTGAAGCTGTGGAGCCCGCGCAACCTCAAGGCCGAGGCGTCGGGTTCGGTGGCGACGCTGTCGGAGAGCTGGACCGACGGCGGGACATGGGCGTCCGGCCAGACGTTCGGCACCATGGCCGGCGTCAGCGCGGGCGGGCGCAACATGCGGGCCTCCACCCCCGACTCGCGGACGGCGCAGGTGAGCTTCCAGACCAACAGCGACGGCCGAACTGCACACCGCCGGCACACGCATACGACCCTGCACCGACCTGACCGAAGCGCTCGGCCTGCTCGCCGACCGAGCCCGCGACCTCCGCGGACGCCTCGCCACCACCGACGGCCCGGCCGACGTGGCCGACCGCCGCCTGCACGACCTCGACGGCGACTGGACCCTCACCGTCCTGATCAGCAGAAACACCCCCCTCACCCGATCAGCTGGCCCGGCTGGTCGACACCGTCACCGCCCTGCCCGGCGGTCTGGCCGCCCTCGTACCCGGAGACGCCACCGGCGCGCCCGCGCGGTTCGCCCTGTCGCAAGACGACCAGGGCCCGCGCCTGGACATCACCCCGCCCGGCCTAACCGTGCGGGCACACCTGATGCCGCTCGAGTCCTACCAACGGCTCGGAGAACTGTTCACCACCGCCGCCGACACCAGCGACGTAGCCAGCGATGACAGGCCATCTGACGGCCGAGGTCGAGGTCGCTCCTGCGGCGGGCGGCACGACGCCGGGCGCAGGGAACAGCGCCGGAGGCAGCGGCGCGCAGGCCACGCCGACCACCGCGACCACTGCTTCGGCGAAGGCCTCGCTTGCATCGCCCGCAGCTGCCACTGCTGGCACCGCTGACGCTTTCGTCTACGCGGTGGCGGCTTCGGCTGCCGCCACGGCGCAGGGACCGATGGCGGGTGATTTCTCCGCCTCGCCGTTGAAGCCGTCGGGGACGTGGCAGGCGGGCCAGGCCGGTGGGGCGTTCACCTACAGCTACCCCATCACCGCCCCGCCCGCCCCCTCCGGTGACGCCCCGAAGCTGGCGTTGCAGTACTCCTCGGCAGCGGTGGACTCGCTGACCTCTCAAACGAACAACCAGTCCGGAATCGCGGGGATGGGCTGGGAACTGGAGACCGGGTTCATCGAGCGGTCGTTCGTGTCGTGTTCGGGGTATGCGTCCTCGGGCCGGCTGGGGTACAACACCGCCCAGGTGGGGTGGCCGGACAAGTGCTGGCAGTCGCCGTACTCCTCCGACCCGGGCGCCTCCAAGCTGACGTTATCGGTGGACGGCCACTCCACCGACATCGTCAAGGACTCCACCGGTAACTGGCGCACAGTCGAGGACTACGGCTGGAAGATCGAGCCGATGGCGACGCAGTCGTGGTGGCGGATCACCACCCAGGACGGCACGGTCTACCGGTTCGGCTACAACGAAGACTCCTCGCTGACCATGTCCTTCATCGGCGACGACGAGGGCGAGCGCTGTCACGAGTACTACCCCGCGCCGGGCAGCGGAGAGTCCGCGGTTACGCAGATCTGTGAGAAGCCCTGGCGCTGGATGCTGGACCGGGAGGTCGACCCGAACGGCAACGTGATCGACTACTCCTACGCCAAGGAAGACGACGCCTACTGCACACCGGCGCTGGACTACGACAGCGACTGCTCTCCGGAGTACGACAAGGCCGCCCACGTGCGCGAGGTCGACTACGGCCACAACATCGCCGTCACCGGCTCCACCCCGACCGCGCGGATCGTGTTCACCACCACCGGCCGGGCCTCCGGCAACATCACCGACGTGCCGACCTGGTGCGAGGACGGGGACTACGGGTACTGCCTGTTCAACGAGGGGCCGTCCTTCTACACCACCCAGAAGCTGAGCTCGATCACCACCCAGACCCTGATCCCAGGCACCACCAACTGGGAGGACGTCACCCGGTGGAACCTGTCGTATCAGTGGCTGACCGGCGATATCTGGAACGCCGACAAGTACCCCATCCTGTGGCTGGACTCCATCCAGCAGGTCGGCCTCGCCGACGGCAAGGGGACGCAGATCGCGCTACCGCCGACCACGTTCGATGCAACCTTCCTCGACAACGCCGTCAGCGTCGGGCTGGACCGGTGCAGTTCCCCCGCATCGGCGCAGTGAACAACGGCCTGGGCGGGCGCAGCGAGGTGGAATACGGCCAGCCCCACCCCTGCCCCAACCCGTGGCAGTACCCGCCGACCACCGGCTGGGACACCCGCGGTCTTGACTGCTACTTCGTCACCACCAACCAGGAGATCATCAACGGGACGTGGAACTACTACAGCGAGGTCTACGCCAAGTGGCTGGTCATGTCGGTCACCGACATCGACCTAGTCGGCGGCTCACCCGAGCAGGTCACCAGCTACTCCTACGGCGGCACGGGCGAGACGCTGCGCGTGGAGCCGGGGCGGGCCCTGACCGCCTACTGCGGGTGGTACCTGACGACCGTGCTCGACGTGAAGCGAGTCCACGGGGAACGCTTCGCCGTGCTCTCCGGCGGCACCCACCACCTGCGCACGCCGGTGACGAAGGGACACGACCAGCCGTTAGCCGTACTGCCCCGAAGCGGGGAGGGCGAGGACGGCCCGGTGACTCTCGTGGGACGGCTCTGCACCCCCAAGGACGTCTTCGCCCGCCACGTCACCGCCGCACTCGCCGTCGGCGACGTCGTCGCCTTCGCAATGGCCGGCGCGTACGCGTGGAACATCTCCCACCACGACTTCCTCATGCACCCGAAACCCGAGTTCCACTACTTGAGCTGAGCGCCGAGAACCTTCGCGGAGTTGGCGAGGCGGGCCTCGTTGAGCGACCTGATGACGCCGAGCCGGGCACGATCGCGGTCGGTGACCCGCTGCTGGGCCTTGGTGTAGACCGTGCGGCGGACGTCGGAGTAGCCGGTCTCGGCCCGGCACTGCGCGTCCGCGACCGCCGTGTCGATCTCGGCCCGCGTGCCGCGCGGCTTGTCCGAATCCGCCCTTCAGGCGCTCACGTCGACCACGACGCGAACCGTGGCCTGGTCCGTCTCCGTGGTGCGGACCGTGAGAACGGCCTGCCAGCGACCCGGGAACGGCAGGTTCAGCTGGCCGATGTAGTGCCCGCCGGCGCCCTGGAGCTCCACCGGGATCGGCCCGAGGTCCCGGTCTGTGAGGGTCATGGCGGCGTGCACCTCCGGCACGTTGAGCGGCGCGCCGTTCGGGTCGAGCACCGACAGGTGCAGCTGCGCCGGCCCCACCTTGGGCGGAAATACCGCGAGCAGCACCGCACCGCGCGCGGCGGGGCCGGAGCCGGCCGAGAACGGCACGGGTGTGGGCACGGCCGGCACCGGCGCCGCTCGATTCGCGGGCGCCGCCGTCGAGCGGCGCTCGGCGTACGCCGAGCGGGCCGGCTCCATGGCGACCAACGCGGCGGACAGGCCGAGCACGACGGCGCCCACCGCCATCTCGGCCAGCAGCCGCCGGTAGAACGCGTAGAGCTGGTGCGGGTCAGGGCCGCCGCGGCGCCGGTTGCCGCCCGCGCCGTAGTGGCGGGCGACCCATCCGCGGGCGGCGGCGCCGAACGCGACCAGCACGACCACGAGGGCGACCTTCGCCAGCAGAACCCGGCCGTACGCGGTGGCGAACAGCGTCGGCGGCGACCCGACCTGCCGCCATGCCTGGAACAGGCCGGTGGCGACGATGAGCGCCACGCACACCAGCGCCGTGTGCGAGAACCGGGGCACCGCCACGCGCAGGGTGACGGCGTCGCGGGTCGGCACGTGCGTCATGGCGAGCGCGACGAGACCCCCGAGCCAGACCGAGCAGGCGACGAAGTGCACGACGTCGACCGGCACGGCGAACCCGCCGCCTGGCCCGTCACGCTGTGGTTCGCGATGCTCCAGGTCGCGGCGAGCAGCAGAGCGACGCGAATCCCGAGGGCACGGCCCAGGCCGGTGGCCCACGTCGTGGACAGCAGCCGCGGGTCGAAGGCGCCCGCCACATCGCCGTCGGCCACGTACGGCCCGTACAACAGGCCGGAGGCGATCGCGGCGGCGAGGCTGGCGCCCCAGCCGGCCCACAACACCCGCCGGGCCGGCCGTCGCCGCGCACCGGCCGGCCAGCACCACGCCAGGTAGAACGCGGTGCCGAGCAGCACGGCGAACCCTGCGAACGCGGCCCATCGGGCGGCGCCGTACGCCGTCGCGGCATCGCCGGAACGATCGCCCGGGGGCGTGACGCCGGCCGGGCGGCTGCCCGGCGTACCGACGGTGAACGTGTAGGCGCCCTGCACCGGGTGGCTGTCGGAGGACACCACCCGCCACGAGACGGTGTAGACGCCCTCGGCGAGTTTCCCGTTCAGCGGGGCCTCCACCGACGTGTCGTCGCCCACGCGGTGGACCGGTGCGCCGATGCCGATGCGGGCGCCGTCTGGGCCGAACAGCCGCAGGCCGTCCGGCGGCACGGTCACCGGGTCGGTGAACTGCAGCAGCAGCGTCCGAGGGGAGTCCTGGTAGATCTGGCCGTTGGCCGGCGCGGCGTCGACCAGTTCCGCGTGCGCCCAGGCAGGGCTCGCCACCACGAGGGACACGGCGGTGGCGAACCCTGCGAGGAGGACGGCGAGCCCCGCGCCGCGCGTCCGTGGTGCGGGTCACGGCGAGAGCCGGCGCGGCGGTGTCCGCCTCCGCGAGCGGCGCGGGCGGCCGGCACCGGGGTGCGCCGGCGCAGCCCGGTCGC
>NZ_MWJN01000199.1:0-5109 GCF_002027145.1 Microbispora sp. GKU 823
CCCATGATCGCCGGAGCGGCGATGGCCTTCTCCAGCGTCTTCGTCGTCAGCAACAGCCTCAGACTCCGCCGCTTCCGTTAGATCAGCCCGTACGAAAGGCCCCGCTCCGGCGCCGTGCACCGCCGGCCTCGGCGGCGGGCGCCCGGCGCCGGTATGGGGCCGGCGGTTCGCGGAGGACGATCGCTCGCCCCGGCCCCCGGCCCCGCGCCGTCAGGTGCGGCGGGCCAGCCGCAGCCGCTGCTGGTCGACGAAGACGGCCGCGACGAGGACCACGCCCACCGCGATCACCTGCCACGACGAGCTCACGTCGGCCACCACCAGGCCGACGCGCAGCACGATGACGATCAGCGTGCCGATCACCGCGCCCGCCACGCCGCCCCGGCCGCCGAACAGGCTGACGCCTCCGATGACCACCGCGGCGATCGCCGACAGCTCGTCGTTCTGGCCGGCGGTCACCGAGGCGGCACCGAGCTGCGCCATGACCAGGAACCCCGCGGTCCCGGCCAGGGCGCCGGCGAGGCCGTACACCACGGTGGTGTGGCGGCCCACCGCGATGCCGGTGCGGGCCGCCGCCTCCGGGTTGCTGCCGATGGCGAAGCAGTGCCTGCCGAAGCGGGTGCGGTGCAGCAGCAGTCCCGACACCACCACGATCACCGCCGCGACCAGGACGGCACCGGCACCCATCCCTTCAGCAGCCCCGTGTTGCCGACCAGGAAGAGATCGGACGGCAGGTCGGACATCTCCTGGCCGTCGTTGGCCAGCTGGGTGACCCCGGTGGCGGCGCCCATCATGCCGAGGGTCGCGATGAGCGGGCTGACGCGGAGCCGGGTGACGACCAGGCCGTTCACGGTGCCGACCAGGGCCCCGGTGAGCACCGCCACGACCGCGCCTGCGGCGATGACCAGCGGCTGCGACAGGCCGTCCTGCGACATCAGCCGCGACATCGCCAAGCCCGAGACCATGCCCGACAGGCCCAGGTTGGCGCCCACCGACAGGTCGATCCCGCGGCCGACGATCACGAACGCCTGGCCCAGGGCGAGCAGCACCACCTCGGTCGCCGCAAGCGACGTCGCGATCCACGCCTCCTTGGTGTGGAAGTTCGGCGCGACGAGGGAGAACACGACGACGATGAGCACGAGCACGCCCAGCGTCCACATGCTCCCGGCCCGCTCGCCGATCGCCGTCAGCCGGCCGGCCGCCGGGCCGCCGGACGTCCTCGTGGCCGGAACGGCGGTGCCCGTCCCCTGCGCGGTCATGCTCGTCCTCCCGAAGTGGCCGCGGCGGCGGCTCCGGTCCGGTCGGTGTGCGGGCCCGTCTCGCCCTCCAGGCCCGTGATCAGGGCGACGAGGCGTTCGACGGTGGCCGACGCGCGGTCGAGGACCGCCGAGAGCCGCCCGCGGCGCAGCACCGCGATGCGGTCGCTGATCTGCATCACGTGCGGAAGCTGGTGGCTGACCAGCACCACCGACGTCCCCATGGAACGCACGTGGTCGATCAAGGTGAGCACCTCGCGCTGCTGCTCCACGCCGAGCGCCGCGGTGGGCTCGTCGAGCAGCAGCACCCGTTCGCACCAGGTGACGGCTCGTGCGATCGCCACCGCCTGGCGCTGGCCGCCCGACAGGTTTCCGCACTCGCGGCCCACGTCCGGCACGTGGATGCGCACCCGCCGCAACGCCTCCTCGGTACGGCGGTGCATCTCCCGCCGGTCGAGCCAGCCGAACCACCGGCCGGGCGCGGACGACGTGACGATCTCCCTGCCGAGGAAGAGGTTGCCGGTCACGTCGAGATCGGGCGCCAGGGCGAGGTCCTGGTAGACGGTGGCGATGCCGGCCGCCGTGGCGTCGGCGGGGCCGTGGAAGACACGCGGCTCCCCGGCCACCACCACCTCGCCCCCGCTGGGCGTCGTGGTGCCGGAAAGGATCTTCAGCAGTGTGCTCTTCCCCGCACCGTTGTCACCGACGAGCGAGAGCACCTCGCCGGGCCGCAGGTCGAGCGTCACGTCCGTCAGCGCGGCCATCGAGCCGTACCGTTTGGACAGGTTGCGGACCTCGAGGACCGGCGGTCCGGCGCTCCGCGTGCTTCCGGTGGAGCTGGATGTCATCGTTCCGCCTTTCCTCAGCGTACGAACAGGGGGAGTTGCGAACCGGCGCAGACGTGCAGCACCTCGCCGGTGATCCGGGCCGCCCGGTCGGAGGCGAGGAACGCGACCGCGTTGGCGACGTCCTCCGGCCGCACGAGCTCCCCCATGGGCGTGGCGGCGCGCACCCGGGCGGCGTACTCGTCGAGCGTCCGCTCGTCTCCGCGCTGCCTGCTGAAGCCGGTGCGGACGAAGCTCGGGGCGACGGCGTTCACGGTCACCCCGATCGGGGCGAGCTCCAGCGCCAGCGACCGGGTGAGGCCGACGAGCCCGGCCTTCGAGGCGGCGTAGGCGGGGTGGCCCCCGCCGAGCCAGGTGCGCGATCCGATGTTGACCATCGCTCCCGACCGCTGCCGGGTCCACCAGGGCAGCACGGCCTGCGCGAGCAGGGCCGGGCCGCGCAGGTTCACGTGCTGCGTGAGGTCCCAGGCATCGACGTCGACGTCGGCGAGGTCCTGCGGGGGTTCGACGCCCGCCGAGCAGATCACCGCGTCGATCCGCCCGAAGCGGTCGCCCGCCCAGGCGGCGCAGGCCGCGATGTCCCCGGGGTCGGCGACGTCGAGCCGGCGCGCGTGCGCCGTCCCGGGGAGGCTCCGCGCCGTGGCCGCGGCGGCGTCCGGGTCGGAGGTCCGTCACGACCACCGTCCAGCCGTCGGCGGCCATGCGGGCGCCGATCGCGCCGCCGATGTCCCCGCCGCCGCCGGTGACGACGGCGATCCGCTCGCCCGCGCCCGCGGGCTCCGTCCGGCCGCTCACCGGACCGGGGACCACGCGGCCGGGCGGACGACCACGCCGGTGTGGGCGAGTTCGAGGCGGGCGGCCCGCTGCCGCCAGGACCGCAGCTCCGGGAAGTCGTCCGGCGCGCTCTGGGTGCGAGCCAAAGTGGCCATGTCAGGGAACGACCAGAGCACCACCACCTCGCCTCCGTTGCGGAAGGCGACCTCGTAGGAGCCGAGGACGCCGAACCCGTACCGGGAGCCCAGCGTCTCCTTCATCTGGCCGACCAGGTTCAGGTACTCCCCGGCGCCGCCGGGACGCAGCCGTACGGTCTCGTGCAGGACGACGGGGGCGCGGGTGCCGGCCGCGAGCATCTCGTCCAGAGAGGGGGTGTGGGCGGTGCCCACGAGCACGCGGTCGAACCCGCCGGACCGCTCGCCGTACCAGCGGTCGAGCGGCTGGTGGAACAGCTCTGGGTGGTTGTCGAAGTGCCGGGCGAAGCCGTCCCAGCCGCCGGGCATCTGCCAGAAGGTGATGATCTGCGGCCATTGGCCCGTCAGGAAGACGGGCACCCAGGCGGCAACGCAGCGGCCGCCCGCAGAGCCCTCGGCGTTGCCGCGCGTGGTGACGATCTCGCCGAGCTCGTCGAGGTAGCGGTCGTGGGCGCCGGGACTTCTGACCGGGTCAATGGTCTCGTGCAGATAGACGTGCATGCGGTCCTCGCCTCAGGAGCCGGAGGTGTACAGGAGCGGGGCGACGGCGGGGTCGTCGACGTTGTCCCTGGTCACGCCGACATTGGGCACCAGGGTCGAGGGTCTGATCGACGCCTTGTCGCCGGTCAGGTACGCGTGCGCGTAGTCGACGGCGAGGGCGAGCTGGGCGGCGGGCTTCGACACCGACAGGAAGTCGACGCGGCCCGCCTTGAGCTGCTTGACCTCCTCGGGGGAGGCGTCGAAGGCGGCGACGGGGATCTCGCCCGTCCGGCCCGACGCGGCGATGGCGGCCGCGGCGCCCTCGGCGTTGACCTCCGCGGCGCCGAAGACCCCGTCGATCTCCGGGTGGGCGAGCAGGAGACTGCGCATGGCCTGCTGGTTGCCGGGGACGGCGCCGCCGGCGTACTGCTCGGGCAGCACCTTGATCTTCGGGTACTTCTCCCTGAGCACGTCGGCGAAGCCCTTGACCCGGTCCTCGATGGTGGAGCTGCCGGGCGCGATGTTGAGCACGGCGAGCGTGCCCTCGCCCTTCAGGCGCTCGCCGAAGTACTCGCCCACCAGGCGGCCGCCCTGGTAGTTGTCCGTGGCGATCTGTGCGACGACGCCGCTCGTGTCCTTGAGCGTGCCGCCGACGGTGATGACGGGAACGCCGGCGTCGATGTAGCGCTGTACGGCCGGACGCAGCGCCACGTCGTCGACCGGCGACACGAGCAGGACGGACGGGTGCGCCGCCAGCTCGGCGTTGAGCGCGTTGGTCTGCGCGGTCGGGTCGTACTGGGGGACGCCGACGTACTTCACCGTGTACCCGTACTTCTCGGCCTGGGCGGCGGCGCCCCGGTAGGCGGTGTCGAAATACGGGAACGGGCTGACGCCCGGCACGTACGCGATGGTCACCGTGCCCGCGCTCGTGCCCGTGTTCGGCGGCGCGGCGGATCCTGCGGCGGTGGACCCTGTCGCCGTTGATTGGGCGCAGGCGGCCGTGAGCACGAGCACGGCGGCGCAGGCGGCGGCCGTGAGAGAGCGCGGGAACGGGGAGGACGGCATGGGGGGTGCGGACATGGACATGGTGGTGCTCCTTACAGGTGGTGCGTCCCGGGTGCGGCTGATGCCCCCCGGGCACAGGTGGCGCTCGCCGCCCCCGACCAGGTGGTCAGGGGGCGGACGGCGCCGGTGCGGACGGCCCGGCGTCCCGGAAGGCGGCTGCGATGGCGAGCAGCCGCTGGTCGGCTCCCGGGGGAGCGACCAGCATCAGGCCGACGGGCAGTCCGGCGTGCGCGCCGGCGGGCAGCGAGACAGCGGGGGTGCCGGCGAAGCAGAACGGGTAGGTGTTGCGGACCAGCGCCCGCGTCGCCTCCTCCGTGGCGGACTCGATGAGCGGTGCGGTCGTGGGTGTGGTGGGGGGCGGCCAGCACGTCGACACCGGTGAGGGCCTCGGCCACCTCCGTGCGCCAGGCCCGGCGGAAGGCGCGCGCCTCCTCCAGGTCGCCGGGCCCGTACCGGAGTGAGCGCGGCGGGCCTCGACCTCCGGCGCGTACGTGCGGC